>JANOAY010000647.1:0-3312 GCA_031411375.1 Pedosphaera sp.
CGGCGCGGCGATGTCGATCACGTCAATGTCATCGCGCTCGATGAGCTTGCGCCAGTCGGTCTCGATGGATTCGTAGCCCCACTTCTTCGCGAAGCCCTTGGCCTTCTCCGCGTCGCGCGCGCAGACGGCTTTGAGAACGGGCTGGTATTCGAGGTCGAAGAAATTTTTGACCTGGGTGAAGGCGTTCGAGTGGGTGCGGCCCATGAAGCCGTAACCGATGAGACCGATGCGGAGTTGTTTCATTTGCGTGGGCGTGAAGAAAACGGTTCAGCGCGAGGCGGACAAGACTAAAGATGCGAGCGTGAAGAAATTGCGGCCGTCACGAGCCGGGTTGGAGACCGGCGTTCCAACCTATGCAAACTTTTCACGCCCCATCAGCAAAAATTCGCGTGCGCTGGTTTTACGCCGCCAAATAACCTCCGCCCGTGGGCTTCGATGACGCACCCGCCACGAGGCTGCTGCGACCAATTAACTTCATCAGCCTCCAAACTTTCTTTCACAAACATGAGCAAGATCCATCTGATCGGCGGCGAAAAAGGCGGCGTGGGCAAATCCGTTGTCGCCCGCGTGGTCGCCCAATACCTGATCGACAAAGAAATCCCCTTCCTCGGTTTTGACACCGACCGTTCGCACGGCTCGCTCCTGCGCTTCTACGCCGGCTACGCCTCGCCCGTGATCGTGGACCGCTACGAGAGCCTCGACACCATCGTCGAAGCCGCGACGGAGAATCCCGACAAGCGCATGCTCGTGGACCTCGCCGCGCAGACGCACGACCCGCTCGTGAAATGGATGGATGATTCCGGCGTGCTCGACACGGCGGAGGAACTCGGCGTCTCCTTCCACTACTGGCACGTCATGGATTCCGGCAAAGACTCCGTGGACTTGCTGAAGAAACTGTTCGACCGCTTCGGTGCGCGCCTCAACTACGTCCTCGTCCTCAATCAACTGCGTGGCGAGAACTTCGACATCTTTGAAAAGTCCGGTGAGAAGGAACGCGCCACCGAATTGAACGCCCGCGTCATCACGCTCAAGAAATTGCACGAACCCGTCATCAACAAGATCGACGCCGGCAGCACCAGCTTCTGGGCCGCCAAGCACAAGAGCGAAACGGACGTGAAGGGCCTCGGCCTGCTCGAACGCCAGCGCGTGAAAGTCTGGCTCCGCAGCGCCTACGAGGAACTGGACCGCGCGGGGATTTGACCGCTGAACTCCCTTCGTTCATAAGTGGAGAACGGGCTCAGCCTTCCCATGGAGGCCGGGCGGCATTTTCTCGACTCTCGGTGCATAATAATGCTCCTTGGGCGGATAAAAACCGACTAGGTCTGCATCCCAATCGGCCTCGACTGCATTTTTATCGGGATCGTCGGCATTTTTCAGCAGAGGAGGCCGATTTTTATGTAGAGAGACTGCATTTTAATCGACCTGATCCCGATTAAAATCGAGTCTAAGCCATTATTTTTCAGTGGTTTGGCTATTTTTGACCAGTTGAGAGTTTTAGAGGGAGGTCACGGATGCGCAAAGGGCCCTTGGGGGAACCATTTCATGTCCGATTTTCGGGAATTTAGCGCCGTGTGGTTCGCGTGATCCGCACCGGCACACGGTAATCAATCCGCACCAGTAGGTCGCCCCGTCCGCCGCGCGGTCGCGGCAGCCCTTCGCCCGCGATGCGGATGATTTCTCCCCGCCCCACGCCGCGCGGGAGGCTGACCCGGAGCGAGTTCCCATTGGCCCCTTGAATCATCTCCACGCCGCCTTGCGCTGCGCGCTCGGGTTTGATCTTCAAGTCGCAGCGCAGATCAGAGCCTCGCGTCTTGAAACGGAAGTCGGGCCGCGCCTTCACGCGCACGGTGATGAATCCGCCGCCGAACGCTCCTTCGCGTGGCACGCGGAACTTCGCCCCCGGCGCGATGCCGGGCGGAACGCTCAGTTCATAAATCTCCGCGCCCTGCGGATTCGCCGGATCATTCACGCGCACCTCCAGTGTGGTGCCGCGCAGAAATTCCTCCACGCGCAGAAACATTTCCTGCGCGAGATGCCGTTCCGTCTTCGCCCCGCGCGCAGATGGCGCTGGCTTCCTTGCCTCGGCCCGTTCGCGGTCGTACGCGCGGCGCGAGTCCGGGTCGCTGAGAATTTCGTGGGCGGCGTTCAGCGCGCGCGTGCGGTCGGCGGACTTGGTGCAGCCGGGATTGAGATCGGGATGATGCCGCTTGGCGAGCAGCCGGTAAGCGGCGCGAATCTGCTCCGTGGAGCAGCGACGGTCGAGGCCCAGCGTGGCGTAATGATCCGGTTCAGCGCGTTGCAAGGCGGCAGGCTAACGAACGTCCGCGCCTGCGTCAGTTTCATTTTGCGCCTCGTAACGCCGGTTTTCTAACCGGCAGGTGGGGAGACTTTCCAGTCTCCCTTCGGGACTACCTGCGAGATGAAGGGTGCGGACGTCTCGTTGCGCCCTTGTGGTCTTGATGAAGCCTCTTCACCGGCCTGCGCCAGCCGCTTTCGCGCTGCGGCCCACGATGGCGTCGGGCTGATACAAATCCTTGTTGCTCGCCTGAAACTCCGCTTTGAGCTTCACGCGGAAGCGCGCGAGGTCCACCAGTTCCCAGCCCAGGAAAACCCACGCGCCGTCCGCCTTGCCGTCGTGCTCGAAGCCCACGATGAGATGATGCGCGTCGTCGAGAATCTTGTTCGTGTCGCGCTTCGGCTCGTAATAAAAAGTCCGCAAGGAACTGGCCCGGCTGCCGCGCTCGAACAGTTTCGGATCGAGATAAATCACGCGTCCGCTCTTCTTGTCCACGAGCCGCAGGTCGGGATAGCCGCTGCGCTGCTTCGCGCCCGAGGCGAGTTTCGGGAAGTCGCACTCGAAGCCCTCGATGGCGTTCAGTTCCGTCTTCATCGCCGCCTCGAAGAGCGCGCTTACCTCATTGATGCGCCGCTTCTGCTGTGCCGGGCCGTTGGTCGCGTTCAGTTGGTGCAACACGGCGTCCAGGGCGCGACTGATCTTCGCGAGCAGTTCGCGGTCGGGGGCGTTGGTGGCTTGCAGCGGCAGAACTTTTTTTCCCGTTGCGGCATGAACTACTTCCGCGAACGGCACGCCCGCCAGTTCGTTCTCCTCCGCCATCAAACTTTGCACCACGCGCGACGTCGGCGGCGGACAACGGCAGCGTCAGGAAGAGCAGGGCCAGCGTGAGCATTCGCATGGAGCGTTTTTAATCTCCACCATCCGAACGGCAAGCGCGGAATAGAATGCCGAGGATCGTTGGCGCATCTCGGAAGCACCAGCGGGAGACTGGAAAGTCTCCCAACCTGCCGGCTGGA
>JANOAY010000648.1:0-2011 GCA_031411375.1 Pedosphaera sp.
ATTGTAGTGGCGACCTTTGGGGTTGCTCACGCGAGCAATCAACAACTTGCCCAGCTCAAACCCTCCAATCGCGGAAGTCGGGCCAACTTGACCAAATGCATTTCACAGAGGGCACGGAGCCCAGCCCACAGAGGTCAAAGAGTGGACGAGGTGTTTGGCTCCGTGACCTCGGTTCGGACCTCTACGCGCTCTGTGAAAAAAAATTTCTTCAGAAAAGTTTGATTGATGCAGGTTAGGAGGCGTCCCTGCCCGTGGGTTTCATTCAAATGATCAACCGACGTTGGATTACATCGCCCGCAAGCGGGCTTGTGTAAGCAAACCCGTGGACCGAGTTCTGTCCAATCCCAGTGGCGCGCGCGGCGCCTCCGCGCAGCGGAGCGCGCGCCAGCTGGGCGGACGGACGGGCGGATTAACCGGGCCGCGTTTTGCCAGTGGCAGGCGATGGGTTTTGGGCTTACCGTCTCTTTCCCGTCGTGTGTTCAAGTGCAGGCGACGGAGTCCAACCTCCGTTTGTCGGAGACGACGCCGACGGGAATCCATCCATGGCTCACGCGTGTTTTTACCGCCTGAAAGCGGCAACGTTTTACCTGGCCACAAGCCGAAGCCGCGCGAGCCGTCCTCAACCCACCACCTGCCATGACAAAGAACCATATCCTGGGACTGGACATTGCTCAAGCCACCGCTGTCGCGCAACTTGATCGCGCCGATGGCACGAACTGCTGGCGCGGCACGCTCGCGACGAGCCAGGCCGGCTGGCAACAACTCGAAAAAATCCTCGCCGAACACGGCGCGCAGCTCCCCACCACGCTCGTCGTGATGGAAGCCACCGGCGTGTATCACCTTCCTTGGGCCGAGCGCCTGCTCCAAGCCGGCGCCGAAGTCTACGTGCTCAATCCACTCCTGGCCGCCCGCCTCCAGTCGGCCGCCAACGCGCTGCGCGAGCACAAGACCGACCGCGTCGACGCCCACCGCGCCTGCGAAATCGGCCGCCTCTACGCCGCCGCGCTCGCCCGCTTCCGCTACCGATCCGAGCCCGCGCGCCAGGGTCTGAAGCAACTCGACCATGCACGCCGTAAACTGCGCGCCACCCTCACCAACCTCAAGAAAAGCGTCCGCAGTCACCTCGAACTGGTGTTCCCCGCGCTGCTCGCCGCCAAGATCGGCGCCGACTCCGCCCGCGCCAGCCGCATCCTTGCCGCCGCCCCCACCGCCGGAGCTTGGTGCAAGCTCCCTGTGGCGGAGCGCGAAAAACTGGCCGGCGTCAAACAAGCCGACCTCGACCACGCCTGTGCCGACACCCTCGCCGACGATACTCTCGCCCAAGCGTGCGTGCCCGCCCTGCGCGCGCTGCTCGCCGCCGAGCAAGCGCTCGCCGACCAACTGCGCGACTGCGATGACGAGATCTCGCCTCGCCTGCCGGCCGCGCGCGTGGCGCTCATCGCCTCCGTGCCCGGCTGCGGGGAGCGCACGGCGGCGGTGCTTGCCACCTATCTGCCGGCCAGCTTCGACGGCTGGGGGCCACGCAAGAAAATCGTGGCGCGCGTGCAGGCGCTCTTCGGCTGCGATCCGCGCCTGCGCCAATCCGGTAAATGGAGCGGCAAGGTCCGAATCTCGAAGCGCGGAATTGCGGCCGGTCGCACCGCGCTGTTTCAATCCGCGTTCTGCGCCTTGTCGCACGACGACGAAATGGCCGCCGCCTACGCGCAATTGCGCACCGGCGACGGCCACGGCCGGCGCAGCAAGACCCATAAGGAGGCGATGGTGGATCTGATGCGTAAACAACTCCGCCGCGTCGTCGCCGTCCTCTGTTCCAACCAGCCGTTCGTCAAAAAAACTCATGTCGCAGCTTGATTTTTCCTTACTGCCTGTCTCCTACCTCGGAGTTCGGGCGCGTGAAAGTTGACGGCTTGCTGCGCGGTGCGCGGTTTAGTGTGATGCCTTTTCACCAATGATGTCCTACTGGCAACTGCTCATGCTCGTCCTCCCGGTGTTCGCGGTGATCGCGGTCGGG
>JANOAY010000649.1:0-7924 GCA_031411375.1 Pedosphaera sp.
GTTGGGAATTGGATCAAGGCGATCGCTCATCGGTCACACTCTCCCATTACAAAATCAATCGAACCAAGGATGCTCACCACGTCGCTCATCATGTGGCCGGGCAGGACGTGCGACATGATGCTCAGGTTCACGAATGAAGGCGCGCGAATCTTCAAGCGATACGGCGTGCCGCCGCCGCGCGAGTTGATGTAGAAGCCCAGTTCGCCTTTGGGATTCTCCGCGCCAAAATAAATTTCTCCGGGAGGCGCGTTCACGCCCTGCGTCACGTTGATGAACTGGTGAATCAGTTCCTCCATGCTCGTCAGCACTTTGTTCTTCGAGGGCAAAGTGATTTTGCCATCAGCGATGTTCACCGGCTCCTTGCCTTCGTTGTCCGCACCGCCGGGAATGCGGTCGAGGCATTGGCGCACGATGCGCACGCTCTGGCGCATCTCTTCCATGCGGACGAGGTAGCGGTCGTAGCAATCGCCGACCGAACCGATGGGCACCTCGAACTCCAAATCTTTGTAGATGAGATACGGGTTCGCCTTGCGCACGTCGTAGTCCACGCCGCTGCCGCGCAGGTTCGGGCCCGTCAATCCGTAATCAATCGCGTCTTCCTTCGAGATGACGCCGACATCGCGCGTGCGATCCACGAAGATACGATTGCGCGTGAGCAACGTCTCCGACTCGTTGAAGTTCACCACCACCTGGTCGCAGAATTTCCGCACCGCCGCGACCCAGCCGGGCGGCGTGTCGCGCGAAACGCCGCCGATGCGCGTGTAGCTCGTGGTGAACCGCGCGCCGGTGAGCGCCTCGAACAAATTGTAGAGCTTTTCGCGTTCTGTGAACGTGTGCATGAACACGGTCAACGCGCCCACGTCCATCGCGTAAGCACCGAGGCCGAGCAGATGCGCCGAGATGCGTGCCAGCTCGCAACAGATCACGCGGATGTATTGGCAACGCGGCGGCAGCTTCTGGTCAATGCCCATCAGCTTCTCGACTGCGAGCGCGTAAGCCACGTTGTTCGCCAGCGGTGCGAGATAATCCAGCCGATCCGTGTAGGGGATGAACTGGGTGTAGGTCATGTTCTCGGCGATCTTCTCGTCGCCGCGATGCAGGTAACCGACATCAGGAATCGCCTTCGTGATGATCTCGCCGTCCATCTCTAGCACGATGCGCAACACGCCGTGCGTGGACGGATGCGACGGTCCCATGTTGAGGACCATCTTCTCGCCTTCCATCTCAGCGGCGTGAGTGGCGAGCTGCGCTTCCGTTTCGCCCAAGTGCTTCGCATCCGCCGCAGCGATCCGCGAGGGCGTGTCACGAAAAGTGATTTCCTGAGTGGTGGCCATTTACTTGTCTGGAGTCCTCACGCGCGGCTCACGGTTCAAAGCTCCGTTACCGCCCGCGATGGTGACGAACGGCCCGCCTTCGAGCGGCGCAGTCTTGGTGAAAGCCACATCCGGCACTTCCGATGGTTTGCCTGCGAGCGGAAAATCTTTCCGCAGCGGGAAGTAAGGATAGCCATCCCACATCAGGATACGGCGCAGATCGGGATGCCCGCGAAAACGCACGCCCATCATGTCGTAAATCTCGCGCTCGTGCCAGTCCGCGGTGCGCCAGACCGTGCTGATGGTCGGCAGTTCAGACTTCTCTTCGCTCACGCTGGTCTTGAGGCGCAGATGCGTCTTCTGCTCCATGTGGTAAAGCTCGTAAACGATCGTCCAGCGCGGGTCCTCGCCGTAGTTGTCGATGCCGGTGATGTCCGTGAGCATGTTGAAGCCGAGCGACTTCTTCGCGAACTCGCAGACCTCGGCGATACGCTCTGCATCCGCCACGACGAGCGTGATTTCGCCGCGAAACTCCGCTGGTTCGGAGAGCAAGTCACCGAACTGGGCTTTGAGTTGAATGGCGAAATCGAGCGCGCTCACGATTGAAAGTTCAAACTGGTTTCAGCCACTGATTGACACGGATGAAACACGGATTTGGAACAACGAGCTTCGCTCGTTTCATCATCCGTGTTTCATCTGTGTTCATCCGTGGCTAAAAATATTTTTGCTAGGCGACCTTGCGTCTCAGGCCCAAAACCGATTCGCCCGCGACCTTCTTCTGCATCTTGATCAGCGCATCAAGCAACGCCTCGGGCCGCGGAGGACAGCCCGCGATGTAAACGTCCACCGGGATGATGTTGTCCACGCCTTGCAGCACGGCGTAGCTGCGATACATGCCGCCGGTCGAGGCGCACGCGCCCATCGCGATGACCCACTTCGGCTCGGCCATCTGGTCGTAAATGCGCTTCACCGCCATCGACATTTTGTAAGTGACCGTGCCAGCCACGATCATGACGTCCGACTGACGGGGAGAAAAACGCATGACCTCGGAGCCGAAGCGCGCAATGTCGAACCGGCTCGCGCCCGCCGCCATCAGCTCAATCGCGCAACACGCGAGGCCCATCGGCATGGGCCAGAGAGAATTGCTGCGGAACCAATTCAGCGCTGCATCGACGCGGGTCACAATGACCTCACCCTCGATTTTCGAGTTATAGCCAAACTCAGTTGTCGCAGTTGTTGTTGCGGTGTCTTGCATACGCACGCCAGAGCCTGCACGGAGAAATCCGTGACGCGGCAACCTATCCACCGAGAAAAAACGCGGCAAGCCGTTTTGTGATTATTTTCACAAAGTCCAAAAAAGCCACGCCCACCCAATGAAGTGAGCGATGTCCAAGGCCGCATCCGTCCGTTTAAGTCCCCGTCCGTCGCCGCCGCTCTGGATGAGGTGATGAACTCAGTCCAAACAAACAATGACGTACTGACGGCTCCCGCTGAGATTCGCGCGGCGGACGATTCGTTCCGTCACCTGCCGCGCTGGCTGGTGGCGGGCGGCGCGGTCGGGTTGTTCGGACTGGCCCTCAGCTTCGCCTTTTATGCGACGTTCGCCCGGATGCTGTCTCTGGATGAAGGCTATTTGATGATCACGATCCGGGGTTTTCTCGACGGTCACGCGCTTTACGATCCGCTCTTCACGCAATACGGCCCGGTTTATTATCTCTACCAATGGCTCGCGCGCGGCCTGCTGCACATCCCGCTCACGCATGATGCGACGCGATGGCTGGGCATCTTCCACTGGCTGGTCGCCTCCTCGGTGCTGGGGCTGGCCGGACGGCGCCTGACCGGGTCGGCGTTGGGCGGTCTTTTTGTCTTTGCCCTGGCGGTGGTTCATCTCAGCGAACTGGCGAATGAGCCAGGCCATCCGCAGGAACTCGTCATCGTGCTGATGGCCCTCGGCGCGCTGGCGGCCACTCGACGGCGCGCAAAGTTTGGCCCCATCGAATGGCTGGCCTTGATCACGGCCGGATTGTTCTTCACCAAGATCAACGTAGGCGTGTTCTTCGGACTGGCCTTGGCCTTGACCCTGGGGTGTGAAATTTCCGGTCGCTACGCGCGAACAATCAAACTGCTTCTGCTGACTTGCTGCCTCGGAATTCCATTTCTCCTCATGCGCCGGCATCTAGGCTTGGAATGGTGCCGCAGCTACGGAGCCGTGATTGCCGCCGCGCTCGGTGGGACGTGTCTGCTGGCATGGCGTCATTCAGGAGAAACGTCTTTCACACGCCGCGATTTCCTGAAAGCCGCCGCGTGTTTCCTGATTCCGGCGGGCCTGTTTGCGGCCTTTGCCCTGCTGACGGGCAGCGCCCCGCGCGCCTTGATCGACGGCTTGCTCATCACACCGTTGCAAATGCCTGCGCTGGTTCTGATGCCGTTGCCAATTTCCGACCTGGCCCTTTTCAACGCGCTCGCCGCTCTGGCGGTTGCCGCTTTCGTCATGATGCGAACGGCCAGTCCGGGCCTGATCGTATCTCTGAAACTGGCCTACGCACTGGCGGGAACGTTCGTGTTCATCGGACAACCGACGCAACAGCTTGCTTTCCTGCTGCCTTGGGTCTGGCTGGTAGTGCTCCCCGTTCGTCGGACTGACGAGTCGGTGACACGACTGCCCTTCGCGCGACTCTTCCTGTGTTTCGCCGCCGGCGCGGAAGCCATGCAGGCCTACCCTGTCGCCGGCACGCAGATCGCCAACGGCACTTTCCTCCTCGTGCTGATCTACGCGCTGTGCCTGAACGACGGCTTGCGAAACATCTACGTCGCTAAAATCACCAACGCCTTCGCAAAAATCCGCCCCGCGTCGCAGCTTGGCCTGCAAACATCCGTGGTGCTCGCGCTGGTCGTGGTCTTCGCGAACGTCTGGTGCGATCTGCCGGGCGTCCGCCGCGCTTACGCCGCCGCCACGCCGCTGAATCTTCCCGGATCAAAATCCGTGCGGATGCAGCCCGGAGCCGTGGCGCTGTTTCAAGATTTAAGCCATTACCTCCGCACGGAATCCGACAGCTTCATCAGCTACCCGTGCCTGAACAGTTTGTATTTCTGGACGGAGCAAGCGCCGCCCACGCAGCTCAACGGCACCGGCTGGCTGCAATTTGATCTGGCGCAACAACAGCGCATTCTCGACGCGCTGCTCGCGCACTCGCGCCCGCGTCTGGTGCTGCCGACCAAGCTCGTCCAGTCCTGGTCACAACAGGCTCCCCTGCCCCTTCGTCCTCTGGTGGATTGCGTCACACAGCAATGCGAGGCGGTCACAAACATAGGACCTTACACGGTGTTCGCTCCCAAGCCCGGCGCGCGCCCTTCGCTCGCGGCGGGAAATTGAGAGGTGGAGCCGATCGCGCTGCGACCACTCCCAGCATTTCTCGATTTGAATTCCCGCCGTCCGCTCCCTACCGTCCGCGCCAGTGCATCCCATCGCTTTCAACATCGGCTCCTGGCCTGTCCACTGGTACGGCGTGCTCGTGGCCATCGGTTTTCTCGCCGGCCTCTGGACGGCGGGCCGCCGCGCGCCCCGCTCCGGTTTCACCCCCGAGCAAATCAGTGACGCCGGGCCCTGGCTGATCCTAGGCACCGTGCTCGGTGCGCGGTCGCTTTACGTCGGCAGCTACTGGCAGGAAAAATTTGCCGGCGGACCGTGGTGGGAAATGTTTATGGTGCAGAATGGCGGGCTGGTTTTTTACGGCGGACTCATCGGCGCTTCACTGGCGGTGATTCTTTACTGCCGCTTCCGCAAAATTAAATTGTGGAAACTCGCCGATGTCTTCGCGCCCAGCATCGCGCTCGGCTACGTATTCGGACGGCTCGGCTGCCTGATGAACGGCTGCTGCTACGGGAGCCAATGCGCCCTGCCTTGGGCCGTCACCTACCCGCGCGGCGCGAACGACACCTTCCCCGTCCACGCCGAACACGGGCTGCCCGTCCATCCTACGCAGATTTACGATTCGCTCCTGAGCCTCGCGCTCTACTGTTTTCTCGCGTGGCTCTACCGCCGCAAGAAGTTCGACGGCCAGGTCTTCGCCGCCTATCTGATCTGCTACGCCTTCACGCGTTCGTTCGTGGAATACTTTCGCGGCGACTACACGCCGGCGCATCTAAGCGCGGGACTCATCACGCCGGCGCAACTGATCAGTGTTGGAATTTTGATCGCAGGCGTGGTGCTGGGCGCCGTGCTGTGGCGCGCAAATCCAAAATCCAAAATCTAAAATCCAAAATAAGCTCTCCGCACCCAGCGCCCGATTCCATCTTCCTCGTCGGCCCCACCGCTTCCGGCAAATCCGCCGTCGCGCTCGCGCTCGCGGAAGAAGTCGGCGGCGAAATCATCTCCGTGGATTCCATGCAGGTCTATCGCGGCCTCGACATCGGCACGGCCAAGCCCGGCGCGGACGAGCGCGCGCGGGTGCCGCATCACCTGATCGATGTCGTGGAACTAACCGCGCCGTTTGACGCGATGAAATTTGTGACGCTCGCGCAAGCAGCGGAAAAAGAAATTCGCGCGCGCGGCCGCATCCCCATTTTCTGCGGCGGCACCGGCTTGTACTTGAAAGCCCTGCTCGAAGGACTCGGCACCGCGCCGCCTTCGGACGCCGTCGTGCGCCAGGAACTCGAAGCCACGCCGCTCGACGTGTTGCTTCGCGAACTTCAGCAACGCGACCCCGCGACCTACGACCGCATTGACCGCCAGAACCCGCGCCGCGTCGTACGCGCCCTCGAAGTCATCCGCCTCACCGGCCAGCCCTTCTCCGCGCAGCGCGCCGAGTGGCAGCCGCGCTCAACCCTCAACTCTCAACCCTCAACTCTCCTCGGTCTCCAGCGCACCTCCGCCGATCTGCACGCCCGCATCGGCACGCGCGTGGACGAAATGTTCGCGCGCGGTCTCGTGGAGGAAACGCGTCGCCTGCTCGCCCACGGCCTCGAACAGAACCTGACCGCCCGGCAAGCCATCGGCTATCGCCAGGTCATGGAGCATTTGCGCGGTGAACACTCGCTCGCCGAAACCGTCGAGTTGGTGAAAATCAAAACCCGCCAGTACGCCAAGCGCCAGATGACATGGTTCCGCCGCCAGCTATCCGTGCAGTGGATCCCCCTGGAGGAGCGCGCGGATGGAGCGGCGCTGGCCGCAGTGATCGAGCGCCGGTGATCGTAGCGCCGACTTTCCAGTCGGCAGGTCGGGAGGTTTTCCAACCTCCCGTTCCAAGCCCTCCGCACCCTCAACACGAGACTGGAAAGCTTCTCCACCTGCCGGCTGGAAAGCCGGCGTTACCCCGCACCTATTTCTTGCCGCGCCGCAAAACTTCGCGACAGTCTCCGGCCTGTGATGAAAAAGTTTCTGCTCCTCCTCTGCTGCGCCGCCGGGACCGTGCTGGCCGCCGATCCGGTTGCGGACAAATTATTTCTGCAAGAGCTGGAGCAGAAGGCCAAAGCGCTCGCCTTCATCATGCCGCCTGCCGAGAGGCTGCTGCCGGCGGACACGCTGGCGTTCCTCACCGTGCCGGACTGGACGAAGGCGCAAAGCGCGTTCACCAATTCCGCCACCGGCCAGCTCTGGGCCGACCCGGCGATGAAAGTTTTCAAGGACACTTTCTTCGAGAAGTTCAACGCGGAGAAAATCCAGCCGCTTGAAAAGGAACTCGGCTTTCGTTTCACAAATTTTCTCAAGCTCACCCGCGGCCAGTTCACGCTCGGCGTAGTGCCAAACGGCTGGGACGGACGCTCCGAACGCCAGCCCGGCCTGCTCTGGCTGCTCGACACGAAAGAAAATTCCCCGCAGCTCAAAACGCAGCTCGCGGACCTGCGCGCGGAGTGGACAAAGAGCGGGCGCAAGATGCGGACGGAGAAAATTCGCGACTTGGAATTCACCGTCGTCATCGTGGACGCGCAGGAGATCGTGAAGTCGCTGCCGCAACTCACGCCCGGCCCGAAGGCTCCGGGCGCGTCCGACGAACCGACGGCCACGCGCGCCGTCGAGTGGGTCATCGGCCAGTCCGGCCCGCTGCTCGTGGTCAGCGACGCGGCGAAGGACGTGGAGAAAGTCCTCGCGGCCCAATCCGGCGCGGCGGTCGCGACACTCGCGGGCCAGGCCGCCTTCGCCTCCGGCGCAGCCGCATGGCGCGACGCGCAGGGCTTCGCGTGGATCAACGTGAAACCCATCATGGCCACGCTCGCGCGCCAGCCGGCCCGCCCCGCCGAAGGAGCCAGCACGCTCGGCGGATTGCCCACGATGGACAAACTGCTCGGGGCCTTTGGCCTGCAAGGAGTGCAGTCGCTCGGTTTTCAATGGCAGCAAACGGCCGAAGGCTCCACCACGTTGCTCGACGTGCGCGTGCCGGAGAAGGAGCGCAAAGGTCTCTTCCAAATGCTCGCGCTCCAGCCGCTCGACGCCGCCGCGCCCGCGTTCATCCCCGGTGACGCAGTGAAGTTCAGCCGCTGGCGCATTGATCTGCAACGCGCGTGGACCATTCTCGAATCCATGCTGCTCGAAGTCTCGCCGCAGTACGCGGGCTTCTCGAAACTCATTCTCGACACAGCGGGCAAGGATCGCGACCCGTCGTTCGATTTCCGCA
>JANOAY010000650.1:0-2065 GCA_031411375.1 Pedosphaera sp.
AGTTCACTTCCCGCCCGTCCGTTGCAAATAATGCTCCAGCCCCCGCGCCACGCCGTGGCCGCAGGGTTGGTGGCTGATGAACCCGCCGACTTTCCGCACCAGTTCCTTGATCGGCTCGATGGCGTTCGACGGGCACACCACGCACTTCGCGTATTGCCCCGCCAGCATCGGCACGTCGTTGTAATGGTCGCCCGCCGCCAGAGTTTCTTCCGCAGACACGCCGAGCATTCGCCCGAGTTCCGCGAGTGCCGTGCCTTTGTTGAAATCCACATGGCTGAAGCGTGAATAGACATCGTTCCGCACCACGGTCAGACCGGGAACTTCGGCGGTGTAGTCCTCCATCATTTTTTGAATCGCGTCCATTTCATCGTTCGAGTCGGCGATGATGCAGAAGGGCGAATACGAATCCGCATACACCGTGGCGCGCTGGCGTTGGTTGACCCACTCGGCCAGGCGCGGCACGTCACGCGCCACGCGCGCGAACAACTCGGCATGCGTGGCGCGGCACTGGTTGTTCCACACGGCATGATCGATATAGCGCGTCTCCTGGTGACAATAAATCTCACGCTCCACCACGACGACATAGTCCGGCTTGATGCGCAGGTGCGCGCGGCCCAGCGTCTCCATGAGGCTGCCGAGATCGCGCCCGGTGTTGATGACCCACTTCGCGCCCCGCATTTGCAGCGTGCCGATCAAGTCCTGCAAGTCGTGCGGCACCGGCGGATCCTCGTGCTCGGCGTGCAACGTCCCGTCGAAGTCGGTGGAGATCAGTTTGATAGGCAGTGCGCCGTTGAACGGCACCGCTGATGAAAAACGAATTGGAGCGATGCGCTCCGCCTCGACGTTGCCGGGATTTTTTTGAAACAAGGCCATGTAAAATGAGGCGCTAAAATCGCGGGCGCGGCGGGAATGTCAATCATGGTAACGTGCCCCCGGCGTTCCCGCCGGGCCGCAGTCCTCACCACTCTAAACGCACCACCCTTCGCCGAGTGTTCCGCACCGTCACGAAACCCCGACCTAGCGGGACGCCGGCGGCACGCTCACCGCCCGCCGGGAAAATCCTGCCCGTATCTGCGCAGCAACGCCGGCACGTCGTTCGTCAGCACGTAAAGCTTCGCGTGAATGGTCTTCGTCTCGCCCGCCTTCAACCCGCCAATGCGCGGGTCGCTGTGCAAGCACACGTACACGCCTTCGAACAATTCATGCGTCGCGTCCGAAGCCGTGGCGAGCAACTGCCTCCCGTCCGCGCTGAAGCAGCCGATGAGTCCGTTCACCGGACGGTCGAGCGAGAGCGGGCGCGGGTTCGCGTCGTTCGTGCTCACGCCCGGCATCACAAAAACTTGTCCGCCGCGATAGAGCGCCTCCTCCGTGCGCCGCGTATCCGCGAGCGTCGTCAACCCGCGTTCGGTGAAGATGAAGGACTTCGCGATGTAATTGCTCTGGACGCAGCCGGTGAACTGCTCCACGCGAATGCACGCTGGCTGAAACCATTGCACGTCCACGTCCCCAGCTCCGCGATTCACCAGCGTAAAACGAAAATTGATTTCCTCCCCGCCCGCCGTGACGACGTGCGTCACCTCCACATTCGTCTGCACCAAAGTGCGGAAGCGCAGCACGCGGTTGCCCTCGTTCGTCAGCAACGTGGTTTTGTGCGGCAGCGTCGTCCGCCCCCAAGCCTGCGTGTGCGCGCCGCTGCGGCAGAAGGCTTCGAGATACCACACCTCCAGTTTGCCGCCGGAAAGATTGGTGCCGCTGACGGTGAGCAAATTATTCGTCCAGGAAATCTCCAGCGCGGGGGCGGCCAGAGCGAAAAGCAGAAGAGCCACGGATAAACACCGATGGACACTGAGGCGGAAAATACCGCAATCGGCCGGCCCCCATCCGTGTTTATCCGTGTCCATCCGTGGTTAAGATTATTTCTTCTCCGCCTTCTTGGTGATCAGGAAAGCCATCAAGTCATTGAACTCCGCCGGAGTCATCGCTTCAGCCAGTCCCTCGGGCATCAACGACAATTCAGACTGACGGCGTTCCTTGATGTCCTTGCGCGCCAGCGAATGTTCCTTGC
>JANOAY010000651.1:0-1516 GCA_031411375.1 Pedosphaera sp.
GTCGAGACCGAGCGCGGCGGTGGTTTCGGTGAAGCCTTGCGCGCCGAGATTGCGGAAGATGCGCAGCGGAGCGCGGAGCTCCAGCTCCGCGCGTTCATCGGCAGCGGATCGCGCCGACCTGGAGGTCCGCGCTCCGAGGGCCACCACGTCCAGCCAACCGTCGTTGTCGTAGTCGAGCAGTTTCAATTCGCCGAGCGGCTTGGTGCCGAACGGAATGACGGCGTGATTCGTAGAGCCGTTGAAGGTGATGACGAGTTGGTTGCCGACGAATGCAATCACGTCCGGGCGCAAATCGTTGTTCAAATCTCCGACCGCCATCGCGCCATCGCCCGGCGCGGTCGGGACACCGCGCCCTACCGACACGTCGTTCGACCACGCGCCGCCGCGTTGCTTGAGCAATAACTGCACGCCGCTCGCGGCGGACACGAACAAGTCCCCCGTCTCGTCGTTATCCCAATCATCGCTGGCGAGCGCGCGCACGGCGGCGAGGGGCGGGACGTTCGTGCTGGTGTCCACGAAATACATGTTCTGCAAATTGCTCATCACGCGCAGCGCGCCGTTCGTGCCGACGGCCACGAGGTCGAGGTCGCCGCGAAAATTCAGGTCGGCGAACAGGCCGTCCACGGCGGCGAACTCGTTCAGTCCGGCGAAGCGTGTGGTCTCGGTGGCGGTGCCGTTCGTCGCGAAGCGGTAGAGATGCACGCCGCGATCACCCAGCACCAGCGCGTCGGGAATCGTGTCTTTGTTCAAGTCCGCGACAAGCCAGCGGGCGTAATGACCGCCGTTCGTGAACGGGAACGACTGTTCGCCCGCGACAAATTTTCCGCCGCGATTGAAGAGCACGCGGAAGCTGTCGCCGTGGCCCACGAGCAGGTGGTTCGTGCCGTCGCGCGCGAAATCAATCACGCCCAGGGGACCGGTGAGCGCGCCATCGTCGAACTTGGGGAACACTTCCGCGCTCACGTCGGTGAAGACGACTTTCACGCCCTCGCGCAGCGGTTGTTCCAATTGAAACGGCACGCGGGCCTCGGTGTATTTGCAGCGTTCGAGTCCGGCGGGCGTGAGATTGGCGTTCGGCGTTTTCGCCAGCCAGGCGGTGTGCGCGGTGGTCTGCGTCTGGGCGTCGGCTTCGCGGCCGAGACGGCGATAGACGGTGGCGAGGCGGAAATGCAGGCCGGGAAACTCCGGCTCGAACTGCGCGATCTCCTCGTACTGCGCCAAGGCTTCTTCCCAGCGGGCGACACCTTCGTAGGCGAGGCCGAGTTGCAGACTCACGGCGTTAATGCGGATGTCGAGGTCCTTGGCCTGCTGGAGAAATTGAATCGCGTTCGTGAAGTCGCGCTGATGCAGCGCCGCGACGCCCGCGACGTAGAGCGCAGGGGCGGAGCCGCGTTCGAGCAACAGCACTGACTCAGCGAGCGCGCGGGCTTTCGCGTCGTCGCCGGAGAGGAGGAGCGCGTTGGCGAGATTGAGGCGCGCGTCGGGATGATCCGGTTGCAGCGCCAGTGCTTTCTCA
>JANOAY010000652.1:0-11157 GCA_031411375.1 Pedosphaera sp.
CAGGTGATGCGGAGAAAATCCTCGACCGTGTGCGGCTGGCCGGTGGCGATGATGAATTCGTCCGCCGCCGGCAGCGCGAGGATGCGCGTCATGGCCTCGATGTAATCCGGCGCGAAGCCCCAGTCCACCGTCGCGTTCAAATCACCGAGCGTGATGCGCTGAGAGGAGTCGCGCTGAAAGGCCAGCACGCCGCGTGCGATCTTTTGCGAAAGAAACTTCGGCGCGCGTCGTGACGATTCGTGGTTGTAGAGAATGCCGACGGAAGCAAACACGCCGCGCTCGCGGCGAAAGTAGCGACACGCGTGGATGCCCATCGTCTTCGTGATGCCATAGACGCCGGTCGGCTCCAGCGGCGTGGCTTCAGTCTGCGGCTGGACGGCAGGCGTGCCGAAGATGTGCGAGGACGCGGCGTAAAACAGTTTCGTCTTCGGCGAGACCTGCGCGATGGCGTCGAGGAAATGGAGCAAGCCCTGAACGTGAACCGCGTAACTGCGCTCGAAGAGCAGCGAGTCGTTGCCGTCGAGTTCCTTGTCTTCGGCGGAATGATGAAACGCGGCGAGGTAATAGACTTCGTCCGGTTGCACGCGTTTCAGCAGCGCGAACACATCGTCGCGTTTGAGAATGTCCGTGCCACCGCCGCGCGTGAGTCCGGTCACGGAGCAGCCCTGGCGCTTGAGCAGTTCGGAGAGGTAGAACCCATCCTGCCCGCTCGCGCCGACTATCACCGCGCTCTTCACGCGACGTGAATTTCCGGCAGCGGGAACAGGAACTTCCCGCCGCGCCCGAGGTAGGCCGTCTCGCGCTTGAGGATGTTTTCTTTGAAGTGCCACGGCAGCACGAGCAGGTAGTCGGGCTTGCGTGCGTGACCGTCCATTTCGGAAATGATCGGGATGCGCGTGCCCGGCGTGTAGCAGCCGAACTTGTCCGGGTTCACCTCCATGATCGCGGGCAGCAAGTCCGACGTGATGCCGCAGAACTGGAGAATCACATTTCCCTTCGTGGACGCGCCGTAGCCGAGCACGAGTTTGCCGGCCTTCTTCAACTCCTGAAGTTTTTGGATCAGCTCATCACGATGCTTGAACACGCCCTCGCGGAATTTCTTGAATACCTCCAGCCCGTCCAGCCCCATTTCCTTTTCCTCGGCCAGCAGCTTGGTGATCTTTTCGGTGGCCTCTGGATACGGGCCGTCGCGATGTCCAACCGTGATGGCGAAGCTGCCGCCGTTGATGTCGTTCAGCGTCACGTCCACGATCTTCAAACCCGCGCGGTCGGTCATCCACTTGATCTGCTTCAGCGCGTAATACTCGATGTGCTCGTGGCAGATGGTGTCGTAGGCGTTGACCTTGATCATCAGCGGCAAGTAGCTCTGTTCGAGATGCCACACGCCGTCGGGCGCGAGGATGTTGCGCACCTGCTCGACGAACGACATGGGCATCTCCAGGTCGTAAAACATGGCGATGGACGTGACGATCTTCGCGTGCGTCGAATTGGTCTGGCGGCGGAAATTCTCGGCGGAGAAAAAGTCCACGATGAGCCGCGCGTCCGGGCGGTAGTATTTGCGAAACTTCTCCGCGCTCGGATCAATGCCGATGGGCTGCACGTCCTTGGGATACGAATTGAGCAGCGTTCCGTCGTTGCTGCCGATGTCGAGGACGGCGTCGCCAGGCTGGAGCGGGCAAAGCTGTTGCAGCGCCGCAGTCTTGGCCTGCAAGTGCGCGACCATGGATTTGTTCAGGCCGGAGCGGTAGCCGTAGGTCGGGCCGTACATGTCCGCGAGCACGTAGGAATGGCGCAGTTGCACGAGGCTGCACACCTCGCACTTCACGATCTCCAGCGGGCCGCGCGTGAGTTCGGGATGGTTCGGCGTGGTCGGGAAGATGCCGGTCAAATACTGTTCACCCAGATCAATCAGCGAAGCCAGGTCGCGCGAGCCGCAGATGCGGCAGGCGGGGATTTGTTTAATCATCAGCGGTTTTTTCGCGTCATGCGCCCCGGTCGGCAAGAAAAAATCCGGCGCAGGCCGCAACTGAGGTAGCAGAAAACTCCCGCCGGAAAAATCACGGCCCCGGCGGCGTCACCAGGCGGTAGTAGCGCGCCGGCCCGGTCGGCGGGTAAGGAACGCCCACCTGCACAGTCCGCACGAACGCCTGCGCGGCCAGGCTGGTGAACGCGCTCCACGACTCGAACGACAGATTGGTGCGCTGCTCCACCGAGTAGGCGACATTCGACTGCGCGATGAATTGCAGCACGCCCGCATTCGGACCGGTCAGAAAAATTTTCAGCACGCTGGCGGCGTCCGTCGGGTCGGTGCCGGCCAGATATTCGGCGCGGTTGCCCAAGCCGTCGCCGTCCGCATCCAGCAGCGCGTTGAAGGAGTCATTGGTGCTGAAGCCGAAACTGCTTTCCCATGCGTCGGCCATGCCGTCCTGATCGAAGTCGGCCAACACGATCAGCGCGACGTTGGTGCTGGCGGAGGCGGCGGTGGCCCCGGCGGTGTTCTGGACGATGACGCGGAAATTCACCGGCGGCACACGCGGCTGCACATTGCTCAGGACCAGGAACGGCACTGAACTGGTCGTGAACGGTACGGAGTTGCTCAGCCAGCGAAAGGCCAGCGGAGGTGCGCCCGTGGCCACGCAGGTGAACACGGCGGTCGCGCCCTGCAACACGGTGACCGGACGCGGCGCGGTCACGAGGCCCGGACGCACGAGGACGTAGATGAAGGCGTTCGAGCTGGTGATCGAGCCGGCCGCATCCGAGACGACGACAGAAAAATTTCCGTGATGATTGGCGAGTCTGGCGTTCGTGAAACTGAGGCTGGCGTTCGTCGCGCCCGGCAAATTCGTTCCCTCGAACCGCCACTGGTAGCGGATGGTGCCTTCCCCGGCGGCGGCGGCGGCCAGCGTCACGTTGGTGCCGGGCAGCACGAACTGGCTGACCGGCTGAAGCGTGAAGGCGGCGACGTTGATCACATCGAAAGGCGCGGACACACCCGAATCGGCCAACCCGCTGAGGGCGCTCAGGACGACGTTCGAGACGCCTTGGGTGATGGTCAGGCTGCCGCTCCAGACGCCGGTCACGAAACTGGCCGACACCGACGGCGACACGGGTATTAGCGCTCCGCTGCCGCCGATGCTGGCGCTGATCATGACGGTGCCAGTGAAGTTCGTCGTCAGCCGGTTGGAAAAATCCCGGGCCTCGACCGTCACAGGAATCGGGAGATGCCGGGAATGCGGCGTGGGAATGGAACGCCAGACAAAATGAGACACGGGATTGACGAACAGTGTGGCGTTGGAACTGAACACGAACTCGTTCCCGAAAACTCTCATGGATATGGTTCCGGAATCCCCCGCCACGACGTTCGAGATCGTGAGCACGTTGGTGTTGATGCCGCTGAACCGGGGGACCGATCCGAGCACGGGAACTCCGTTGGTCTGCCAACGGTAATCCAACGGCGGCGCGGCATAGACATCCACCGAGAAGACGACCGTGTCCCCGGCCCGCACCGACTGGCTGACCGGATGGGTGAGAAAGATCGGCGTCTGACCGGTGAAGGCCACATGGAACGGATTGCTCGCCCCGGTCTGCCCGGCCCCGTCATCCGCCCTCAAGACCAAATTGGTGGCCGTGGAAAAGATGACCAGGTTGCCCGCCCACACTCCATTGGTGAAGTTGGCGGAAACCGTCGGCGAAACCGGCACGTCCCGGCCGCCGGCCAGCCCGCTGAAGGCCACGGGGCCGCTGAAGTTGGTCACGATTTGGTTGGAAACGCCTCGCGCCTGAATGATGACCGGGATGAGGGTGCCGTAGCCCCTCGGCGAGTGGATGTGGGACCAGGTGAAATGTTCCACCAAGTTCAGCGTCAGCGTGATGTTTGAACTGGTGGCGGTGCCAAACTCATTGCTGACGATCACAGAATATATCCCGCCATCGTTCTCCATGAAGCCGGCGACAGACAGAGCCGGACCGGCCGTGCCGCTCACGCGTCCGCTTTCGCTCACGTTCGTTCCGCCGCGCCGCCATTGATACGTCATGGGCGCAGCGCCAAAGGCTTTCACCACAAGCGTGACATTTGAGCCGAGGCGGACGGGCTGGCTGACCGGCTGCGACCAAATGACGGGAGGCTGTTCGGTCGGGACGATGTCAATCGAATGACTCAACCCGCTTTGCCCGGCGGCGGCGGCCCGCAGAATGAGATTCGTGGCAGGATTGGTGAAGGTCATGAAGCCTGACCAGACGCCGTTGGTGAACGGCTCCGAATTGGTGGGAGTCAGGGAGAACTGCGCGCCAGAGAGCGTGCTCAAAGCCACCACGCCGGTGAAGCCCGGGGCGATCTGGTTTAGGAAATTGCGCGCCTCGATGGTCACGGCAAAAGGAACATTCGGAAACTGCGGCGAAGGGATCGGCGCCCAGGCAAAATAGCTCACCGGCCTGACCGTCAGCACGGCGTTTGAACTGGTGATGTTCGCAAAGGCGTTGCTGACCACCAGCGAGTAAATCCCGGAATCATCTTCGACAGCGCTAGCCATGTTCAGGATTGGGGCAGTCGTGCCATTGACCCGTCCGTCGTCCGTGAGATTCACGCCGTTGCGCCGCCATTGATAGGAGAGCGGTTGCACTCCATCCACCGCGACGGCCAGGCTCACCGGCGTGGCCGGTCCCACCGTCTGGCCCAAGGGCTGCGTCAAGATGGCCAGGGGCTGGTCGGCCGGAAGAACCCGGAAGGGGTTGCTTTCCCCCGTGTGTCCTGCGGAGTCGTCGGCCTTCAGGATGGAGTTTGCGGCTGGTCGGCTGACTGTGATGTTCCCGATCCAGACGCCGTTGGCGAAAGGACCGGCGACCGGCGGAAAGGGCGGTGTCGCGACGTTGTACCGCAAATCAACCAGCCACCATCTATCCGGCGAGGCATTGGTGGGGAACCCATCATTGCTGTTCAGACTGTAACTCTGGTGGATGGTGCCGTCGGCGAACGTCGGCGCACCGTCATTGCGACTGTAATGAAATGAAGTCGAGATGTAGCACGACACGCGATAACGGGTTCCGGCATTCAACAGGAGCGGAGCGGCCAAAGGTGTTTCGCGCCAGGTGGCCGTCCCGCTGGTCACCGGCTGAGAAGCCAGGAGCGCGCCGTCATCTGACCAGATCGACACTTTGGATCCGAAATAATGCCGCACCGCCGTGACCAGGATGTTCGTATTGGGAGTGAACGAGTAGCCAACCGTGCGGATGGACATGGTGTAACCAACATTGTGAACTGGCGAAGGCAAAATGGAGTTGGAGCTTCCGTCGCCATCCGCCAGCACACCCAAGCCCGCCGCCCCGGTGAAATTGGTCACGACGCGGTTCAATTCATCCCGCGCGGTGAGAGTGATGGGAAACGATGCTTCGGCGAGTTGCGGCGAATTCACCGCACCAAAGGCGAAGTGGCTCACCCCGCGCGTAGTGAACCGCCACACCGGGCTGGCGGTGGTGCCGGCCGTGCGCGCCTTGATTTGCCAGAAGCAAGTGGCGTCGGCAGGCAGCGGTGGCAAAACCCACCCATTGCTCGCGGTGCTGCCGAGAAACTCCGCTTCACCGAGCGTCGGGCTACTGCCGAAATAAACGTCATAGCTTGTCCCCGGCGGCGCAGCCGGATTGACCGTCCAGCGCAACGTCGTCAGCAGCGACACCTGCGAGGCCTGATCGGACGGCACCGGATGGACAGGCACGAACGGCTCGTCGTCAATCCGGTTCACCGTGCCGGTCGCGCCCAGAAAGCCGGGCGCGCTCGCCGTGATGCTCACGCTGTTGAACACGTTGGTCACCGTGTCCTCGGCCACGGTCACATGAAACCACGCGCCGGTCTGGCCCGCGAAGTTGGTGACAAACGCAGGCACGGCGACAAGTTCCGGGTGATTGGATTGCAGCGCCAAAACCACGTTCGTCAGCGGCCGGCCAAAAAAGGAAATCAGGCCGGCATTGGTCAACGTCCCCGCGCCTTCCACGACCGCCGCCGGCAGTGCGAGCGCGAACGCCCGGCTCTCGTCATCGTGGACGCGGATCACGTCCAGGTCACCCGACAGCACCTCGTGCCACGCCTCGATGACGACATTCTCCGCGCCGTCAAGCCAGTCGTTGTCCACGAGCTCGAGATCGAAGGTCACAGTGTTGCTGCCCGGCGGAAGGATCACGGAAGGCGGCACGCGCACGCGGTCGGTGTTAAAGGAGAAAAGCTGGACCGTGACCGGCGAGAGGTTCGTGTTCTGCGCCAGCACCACGAGGCCAGCGGCGAAAAGCGTTGTGCCTTCCGGGCCATTTTGCGGCACGTTCAGAGCAAGAGACTGCGCGGAAAGTTTTCCGGCCAGCGCCATGACGACCGCCGCCAGGAGCAGCGGCCTCCGCCACGACAGGGCGTATGACAAATTGGATTTCATGCACGGTTATCCATGCGGGGGCACCAGCATCATGCAGGATGAGCGGGCGGTGGAAAGCCGGGAAATCATTTGCCGTCCAGAGCGGCGGCGGAGCTGGAGTTCAACCTAAAGGTTGAACTCCTACAGGACGCCGCCGCTTGCCTCGCCCGCCGCACACCGCTACCGTCCGCGCCCTGATGCGATTGCTCGACCGCTATCTCCTGCGCGAACTGCTCTTGCCGCTCGCGTATTGCCTGGGCGGCTTCCTCATCTCGTTCATCGCCTTCGACCTGTTTAATTCCATCGGGGATCTTCAGCGCGCGAATCTTTCGCCGGGCGACATTTTTCAATACTACCTCCACCGCGCGCCGGAGTTTCTCGTGGCCAGCTACGTCATGCCCATGTCGCTGCTGCTCGCGCTGCTGTATGCGCTTTCCACCCACGCGCGGCATCACGAGCTGACCGCCATGCGCGCGGCGGCCCTTCCGCTCTGGCGCATCGCGCTGCCGTATTTCGCGGTCGGCCTGCTCTTCAGCGGGGCGGTTTTCTTGCTCAACGAAAAGCTCCTGCCCGACGGTCTCGATAACGCCGAGCGCCTCAAGACCAGCCGCGCCGACGAGCAGTCGAAGGAGGCGCAGCGGGTCTGGAAGCGCAGCGTGTTCTTCATCAACCCGGTCGAGAACCGCCGCTGGACCATCGGCGCATATCATCTTCAGAAAAATATCCTGTGGAACCCGCAGGTGGAATGGCGGCGCAACGACGGCGCGCTCCTGCGGGTCAGCGCCGAACACGCGCGCTGGTTTCGCCGCCAGTGGGTTTTCACCAACGTGGTGCAATACGAATTCCCCGCCGGCGTCGAAGTCCCGTCCATCACGAAACTCGATTCGCTCATCGTGCCCGGCCTGACCGAGACGCCGCGCATGATCAAAAGCGAAATCAAAATCAGCGGCCTCGACGGCCTGCGCGCGCTCCGCAAGACGCAACTGACCTCGGGAGAAATCCTCGATTACCTGCGGCTCCACCCGCAGCTTGAACCGCAGAAACGCGCCTCGCTGGAGACGATGCTGCACACCCGTTTCGCCGCGCCGCTGATTTGTCTCGTGGTTGTGCTCATCGCCGTGCCGTTTGGCGCCGCGCCGGGGCGGCGCAACGTCTTCGTGGGCGTGGCGTCCAGCGTCGGCATCTGCTTTGCGTTTTTCGTGATGAAGGAGTTTGCCCTGGCGCTCGGCAGCGGCGGGTTCGTGGCCCCGTGGCTGGCCGCGTGGACGCCGAACGCCGTCTTCACCGCCACCGGCCTGGCGCTGATGTGGCGGGTGCGGTGAGGGAGCGCGACAGGACCGCCGTGTTCACGCCTGATCGTCGCCCACGTCTCGACCGCCCATTTCCCCATCCTGAAACGATGGAAAAAAATTAGCCCAGGGTTGCGCCGCCGGGGCGCTACCCTGGGGCCACGTCGCAAAACATTTCTCCAACCCTGCAAGAGTTGCATCAAGGCCGCATTCTCGCACTCCGCGATTCAACCCTTGCAGGGTTGCTGGCCCATCACATCGCCCACCCAGCGTAGCGTCTCGGCGGCGCAACGCTGGGCTGGATTATCCGAATCCTTTCAGGATTCAAAAAGAACGGGCAAAAAATTGGGCGAAGATGAGGGCTCCGACCCGCGCTCCTTTGCGCCCGGCACCTTGACTGCATCGTTCCCGCTCCGTCAGTGGAGCACGCTGGCGCGCCGCGCCGCCGTCAGCCAGACATCTTCCGCCGGTTCCGCCGCCTGCACCTCGGGCATCAGTTTGTCCAGCGCCGCGCCATCATCCTCCAGCAACTGCTCGCAGCTCAGGCACACGTTCGGATTGCACGGACTGGGGACCGTCATCCGGCCCGCGCAGCAAATGCAAATGGTGTTCGACATAACTCCGCTTTCCAGCGCGCGCCTGTCCGCACGCCAATGTTGTGAATCTGTTCCACCTCTATCTACGGTTTTGACGCCCCGGACTTACACGCCGCCCGCCATTATTTTGATAAACTTATTCACCGCCTGCGCCCAGCCCCACTGATTACTGTTTCACTGCTTCAATCCCCGCCCGTGACTGAAGAACTGGCCGAACTCCAACACCGCTACGCGCGCCTCAAGCTGCTCTACGACGTGAGCAACACGCTCCACTCGTCGCTCGACGCGCAGGAGGCGCTCCAACTCATCGTCGGCGAGGCCGTGCGCCTCACGCGCGCGACCAGCGGCTCCGTCGCGCTGCTCAATCCCACGTCGCACTCCCTCACCATCGAGGCCGCACACGGATTGCCGCAAGACGCGCTGGACTTCGAGATGCCCGTCTCCTTCGGACTCACCGGCTGGGTCGCCACGCATGGCCAGCCCGTGCGCGTGGCCGACGTGCGCAGGGACAAACGCTACATCGCCGTCCGTCCCGAGGTGCGCTCGGAACTCGCCGTCCCGCTCGAAGTGAACGGCGAAGTCCGCGGCGTGATCAACGTGGACTCCGACCGCGAAGATGCCTTCACCGCCGATGACGAATCGCTGCTCGAAGAACTGGCCGACCAGGCCGCGCGCGTCATCCAGCACACCTGGCTCTACGAGAAAATCCGTTTCAAGGCGCGCATGTTCGAGTCGCTGGTCAGCGTCAGCCAGGCCATCAATTCCACACTCAATCTCGACGACGCTTTGCGCGCCATCACGCGCGAGGCCTGCGTGCTGATGAATTCCAAGATGAGTTCGCTGCTCCTGCTTGACGAGACCGGCGAGTGGCTCGACTTGCGCGCCAGCCACGGCGCGGGCCGCGACTACCTCGACAAGCCGCGCCTCAGCGCGGCGGAAAGCCTCGTGGGCGTGGTCATGCGCCGGAGGAAACCGATGCAAGTGCCCGACGTGCAAACTTCCTCGCGCTACCAAAACGTGGGCATGGCGCGCAACGAAGGGCTGGTCTCGCTCCTGAGCGTGCCGCTGATGTTCGGCGCGCAGTCCACCGGCGTGCTGAACGTGTACACTGCCGACCACTACACGTTCTCGAACGAGGAGATTCGCATCCTCACCGCGCTCGCGGAATTGTCCGCGCTCGCCATCGAGAAGGCGCGGCTCTACGAGCGCATCGTGGATGTGGAGGAGCAGTTGCGGCAGAACGAAAAGCTCTCCGCGCTCGGCCTGCTCGCCGCCGAGGTCGCGCACGAGATTCGCAACCCGCTCACGGTGATGAAGATGCTCTTCCACTCACTCGACCTGCGCTACCCGCCCGGCGATCCGCGCGGCAAGGACGCCGAGATTATGGGCCAGAAGATGGATCACCTGAACAAGATCGTGGAGCAGATCCTCGACTTCGCGCGGACCACCGAGCCGAACTTCGCCACCGTGGATTTGAATCAACTGCTCAAAGACCTCGCGCTGCTCGTGCGCCACAAGCTCACGAACCAGAACATCCGCTTCGAGCAGCACCTCGAACCCAAGCTGCCCGCGCTGTCTGCCGATGCCGCACAGTTGGAACAGGCGTTTCTCAATCTCACGCTCAACGCCGTCGAGGCGATGGCCGACGGCGGCACGCTTACCATCACCACCCGCGCATTGCATGTCCCGCAGCAGGCGCCGGAGCCGACGCATCTGCAAATCGAGTTCACCGACACCGGCGCGGGCATGACGGCGGACGAGCGCGACCGCGTGCTCGATTCCATCCTGAGCACCACGAAAAAGAAAGGCACTGGCCTCGGCCTCGCCATCGTGCGCCGCGTGGCCGAACTGCACCGCGGCAAACTCGCCGTGCGCTCCGCGCCGGGCGAAGGGACGACGATGGTGGTAACGCTGCCGTTGTGAGGAAAGGAGCGCGGCTGAGGCGTAGCCCAGCCGCAGCACGCTGAAATTTTGGAATGCGTGATTTAAGCCGAAACAGCAGCGGCTGGGCTACGCCACAGCCGCGCTCCGTTTTATTCGTCCGCATCCATCTCGAACTTCGGAATCCGCGTCAGCACCTTGCGCCCCTTTTCATCAATCCCGATGTAGCTGCCCTCGGCGACGGCCGTGGTCGTGTCGTTCAGGTGGAAGCTGTGGTAGGAAAAACTTTCGCCCGGTTCGAGACGCGGGCATTTGCCGACCACGCCGTCGCCCTCGACGGCGGTGATTTCGCCGCGCGTGTTTTTCACCACCCACTTGCGGCCCTTGATGGTCACGGTCACGTCGCTGTCGTTGTGAATGGTGATGTGGTAGGCGAAGCAGTGCGGACGGTCCGGCGGCGTCTGCGCCTCGCGATGATGGATGACGTTGTCCACCGTCACGCGCAGTCCGGGCAGTTCGAGAAATCCATGTTTCAAACTCACGCGCGCAGTGTAGCGGCGACATGCCGGAGTGCCGCCATTTTTTTTGGCGCGCGGGTTTTCCAACCCGCAGCAACGTCCGCCAGCACGAGGACGCTAGAACTGGCTAACACCGCTCTTAATTCCACGCTGCTGGGGTTTTAAAACCCGCGCGCCGAAATTTCACCGCAGGCTTGCGCCCGGCGCGGTCCTTCCGTCTTGTATGCGCCATGCGAATCCATTTTCTCGGGGCCACCCGGACCACCACCGGCTCGATGTACCTCATCGAAGTGAACGGGCAGCAGATTCTTCTGGAGTGCGGGCTGTATCAGGGATCGCGCGGGGAATCCATCGAGCGCAACCGCAACTTCACCTTCGATCCGTCCAAAGTGTCCGCCGCCATCCTGAGCCACGCGCACATTGATCACGTCGGGAATTTCCCGAACCTCTGCCGGAATGGTTTCGTGGGGAACATCTACTG
>JANOAY010000653.1:0-10938 GCA_031411375.1 Pedosphaera sp.
CAGCACGTCGCCGATGCCGCGCTGGATGAAGGTGGTCGTCGCACCGCGCGCGCCGCTGTCGAAAACGGGCACGTTCTTGTAGAACTTGCCGACGAACTCCTTCGCCTTCGCCTCGTCCTTGTTGAAGTTCTCCAGCGCGTAACCCCACGCCGCCAGATACGCCCAGCGCGCCGCGCCGGAAGTCTTCGGGTTCGCCGGAATGACGCCGACGCCGGGCTTCACCAGATCGTTCCAGTCCTTGATGCCCTTGGGATTTCCCTTTCGCACCACGAACACAATGGTCGAGGTGTAAGGCGAGCTGTTGTTCGGCAAGCGCTTTTGCCAGTCCGCCGGCACAACCTTCGCCCGCTCGGCGATGGCATCAATGTCATACGCCAGCGCCAGCGTCACCACGTCGGCGTCGAGACCGTCCATCACCGCGCGGCCCTGCTTGCTCGAACCGCCATGCGACTGCTTCACCGTGACCTTCTGGCCGGTCTTGGCTTCCCAATATTTCGCGAAGGCATCGTTGTATTGGACGTAGAGTTCGCGTGTCGGATCGTAGGAGACGTTGAGCAGCGTCACCGGCTTCGGCGCGGCGAGCGCGCTCAAAGCCGTGAGCGCGAACGCCAGGGTGCTGAGTAGATATGTTTTCATGTGGTGTTTTCCTTGGATGTGAATTTTTAGAACGAAAATTGGACGCGGCCAAGCACGACCTGTTCGTCTTTGGCCGTGACCGCCGCCGTGGTCAGATCGCGCGTGGCGTGGCCGGAGCCGAGTTTGAAGTCGGATTCGAGGTAGTTCACGCTGGCCTTGATGTTCCGGTTCAAATGCCAGTTGAGTCCGACGCCCCACTCCGTCACGCGGCGCGCGGAATTCTCCGAGGCGAAATCATAACGGCCATCGTTGTTCGCATCCGAGAACGCGTCACCGTCCACGCGCAATTGGCCGACGCGCCCCACCAGTTCCAGCGCGCCCCAGCCCGAGCCGCCCCAGACGAACGGACGCTTCGGCGTCACCGGTCCGAAAGAATTCTCTTCACCAGTGACGAACCACGAGCCAGCCACCTGCCACGCATGGTTCCGCAACTTCTCCTCGCGCGTCGCCGTGCCAGCGGCGCTCGTCACGTCGCGCGTCGCGATCACGTATTCGCCGAACACGCCGAACGGCCCCCAGTAATAATATCCCTGCGGCGCAAACCGCGTGGTGTTGCCGTCGGACACGACGTTCGCGCTCGACGCGTTCGTCCCCGCGCCCGTGCGCCAGCGCAGCCAGGAGTGCTGGCCCGCCGTGGCGTAGTTCCGCAACGCGCCTTCGTGCTGGCCGTGCGTGACCGCGAGACCGATGCCGAATTTTTTCAGCGGTGCGATCTCCGCCTGATCGAACGGCTGCAAGAAAACGCGCGCGGCAATGTCCTTGCCATCGTCTGTCGCCTCGATGTCGCCACTGCCGCCGTCTTCCGTGCCGTTGAAGTAGCCGACCTGATACGCCAGCGTGTTCCCCCACACCTTGCCGTGCAGCTGAATGCCCACGTCACGATTCGGCACCAGTTGCGTCGGCAATCCGCGCTCGATGAACAACAGGTTCGCGCCCGACTGCAAACGCTCCAGACCCACCGGCTCCTTGAACTTGCCGACTTGCAGTTGCGCGAACTCGAAGTGTTTGTAGTTCACGTAGCCGTCCTGAAGAAAACCGTTGTTGCCCGTGCCCGACGTGACGCCCGAGCCGAAGTCCAGCATCACGCGGTAATCAAAATCCTTCGCCACCGTGCCTTCGATGATCGGACGCACGCGGCGGAGCAGAAAAGAATCGTTGCCCTTCAGCGCCGAATTGTCGTCGAGGAACGCGCGGTAATCCGCCTGCGCGTAGCCGCGAATCCGCAGCACAAAATTGGAATCGCCGCTCGTCACGTTCAGGCCGCTCGCGCCGAGATTCACCGTCGGCAACGTCTTCGACTTCGCCTCCGAAGTCTCGGCGCCCAGTTCCTTGTTGCGTTCCAGCACGCGCACTTTTTGATCCAGTTCCTGCAATTGTTGTTTCAGCCGGATCAGTTCCTCACTTGGATTCTGAGCCAGCACGTTTCCCGCCTGCGCGCTCAAGAGCGCTGCAGCCACCACCCATCGAGTTAATTTCATTCAGTGTTTTCATCTCAGTTTTCCTCCGATGGTTCGGTTGGTTCACTTTTGCTTTTTAGTTAAGCCGCCAGTTTGACTGGTAGGCAAAATCTCAGCGCGCTTCCTGCCGCTCGCTCTTCTCGATCCGCACCTTCTCCGTCTTCTCGATCTGCACCACGCGCGATTCATGCACGGTGATTTGCACCACGCCGAAGCGCAGCGACTCGACTTGCTTCAGCACAATCCCCACCCATTCAGGCGAGATTTCAATTCCGTTCAATGGCCCGTTCATTTCGCTTGTTTCCTTCCAACGGCGGCGACACTAGCTTCAATCTCTACTCCGTCAATAGTGTTTTTAATAAATGTTTTCCCCAATGAAATCAAGGCGATCACCAAGCTTGAACAAAAACTTGATTGAACGACTGTAGATTCCTACGGTTCCCGCCATGAAACTGTCCACTCGCGGAGAATACGCCCTGCGCGCCCTGCTCGTGCTGGGACGTGACTATCAGGAGGATGATTCCGTCGTGCGCATCCAGGAAATTTCCGACCAGCAGAACATCCCCAAGCGCTTCCTCGAACAGATTCTCAACGACCTCAAATCCGCGCGCGTGGTCGAAAGCAAGCGCGGCGTCGCGGGCGGCTATCGGCTCGCGCGGTCGCCGGAAAAAATCACGCTCGCGGAAGTCATCCGCCATGTCGAAGGCGCGCTCGCGCCGGTCAGTTGCGTGAGCGAACGCTTCTACGAAAAATGCTCCTGCCCCGACGAGGCCCGCTGCGCCATCCGCTCCGTGATGAAGGAAGCCCGCGATGCCGTGGTGAAAGTCGTCGAGCGCGTGACCCTGGCCGAGATGTGCGAACGCGCCCGCAAGCTGGAGCAGGAACCGCTGAGCGCGTCGGACTTTGTGATTTAAGCGCCGGTTCAAGAAACACCCGGAAGCCGCGCTCCGAGGCGCGGGCCGTTTGCTCCTTTACGCCCAAGGGCCGGTCATTAAGCTGCCGCCCCGATGAGTTCACTGCTGATTACGGGCGGGCGCGTGATTGACCCCGCAAGTTCCTTCGATGCCGTGGCGGATGTTTTGTTGCGCGACGGAAAGATCGTCGCGGTCGGAAAAGACGCCGCCAAATCTGCCGAGGCCGACTGCGACCAGCTCGACGCGCGCGGGAAAATTGTCTGTCCCGGACTGATTGACCTCCATGTGCATCTCCGCGAGCCCGGCCAGTCCGCGAAGGAAACCATCGCCACCGGCACGAAGGCGGCGGCGCGCGGCGGGTTCACCACCATCGTGTGCATGCCGAACACCGCGCCGAGCATTGATAATCCGGCGGCGGTCGCGCTGGTGAAGGAGAAGGCCGAGCGCGAAGGCGTGGTGAATGTGTTCGTCGCCGGAGCCATCACCAAGGGCATCGCGGGCGAAGAGCTTGCGCCCATCGGTTCGCTGAAACAGGCGGGCGTAGTCGCCATCACCGACGACGGCCATTGCATCCAGAACAACGAGCTGATGCGCCGCGCGCTGGAGTACGCGCGCATGTTTGATCTGCCCGTCATGGACCATTGCCAGGACTACGCGCTCGTGACGGAAGGCGTGATGCACGAAGGCTACTGGAGCGCGGCGCTGGGCTTGCGCGGCTGGCCGGCGGCGGGCGAGGACATGATCGTGGCGCGGAACATCCTGCTCGCGGAACTCACCGGCACGCGCATCCACTGCCAGCATCTCAGCAGCGCGCGCTCGGTGGAACTGCTGCGCGCGGCCAAGCAGCGCGGCGTGCCGATTTCCGGCGAGGCGTGCCCGCATCATTTCGTGCTGACCGACTCGGCGGTGGCGGGCAGCGACGAGTTCTGGCGCGAGGATGGGAAACAAGTTTTCGGCTACGGCGGCGACGCGGCGAAACCCGCCTGGCCCAAGTACGACACGAACTTCAAAATGAATCCGCCGTTGCGCTCGGCCGCCGACCGCGAGGCGGTACTCGAAGGCTTGTGCGACGGGACGATTGAAATTCTGTGCAGCGATCACGCGCCGCACTGCGATTACGAAAAGGAAGTGGAGTTTGACTACGCGCCCTTTGGCATCACGGGTTTCGAGACGGAACTGCCGCTCTCGCTCATGCAGCTTTATCACACGAGACGTCTTTCGCTTTCCGACCTCATCGCGAAGTTCACCGTCGCGCCCGCGCGTTTGCTCAAGCTGAACAAAGGCACGCTCGGCGTCGGCCGGGACGCGGACGTGACGGTCTTCGATGCGGATGCGGAATGGACTTACGACCGCATGGCCTCCGCCAGCAAGTCGCGCAACTCGCCCTTCGGCGGCTGGCGCATGAAAGGCCGCGTGACCGCCACGGTGGTCGCGGGGAAAATTGTTCACCGCGAAGTTTGATTCACCACGCACCGCATGAAAATCGCGCTCGCCTCCGACCACGCCGGCTTCGAATACAAGCAGGCCATTCACGAATGGCTCACCGCGCACGGCCACGAAGTGAAAGACTTCGGCACCTTCAGCACGGAGCGCGTGGATTATCCCGACTTCATCCGCCCGGCGGCGGAAGCCGTGGCGCGCGGCGCATGCGACCGCGGCATTGTACTCGGCGGTTCGGGAAATGGTGAGGCCATCGCGGCCAACAAAGTGCGCGGTGTGCGCTGCGCCTTGTGCTGGAGCGAGGACACCGCGCGTCTCTCGCGCGAACACAATGACGCGAACGTGCTGTCCCTCGGCCAGCGCACCATCCCGCGCGACCTCGCGCTGCGGTTGGTGGAAATCTGGCTGGCCACGCCCTTCGAGGGCGGGCGCCACGTCACGCGGATTCGGAAGATTGAGGGTGTGTGACGAACACGGCTCGGAGCGCGAGCCGTCCCGCCACGGCTACTTAATCTTGTAGCTGCCGTCGTCGAGTTTCTCGCGATACTTGTCGTGGCAGGCCTTGCAGTTCTTGCCCACCGCGCCCCACTGCGATTTCACTTTGTCCCAGTCGCCGGCTTTCGCCGCCGCCGCCGCGCCCGCCGCGCCCGCCGCCGAGTCATCCGACCATTTCACCGCGTCGTCGTTCTTGCGCGTCTTGAAGAAGGCGGCCATCGCCTGGTACGCCTCGGCGGTCGCGGCCCCGTCCTTCTCGATGGCGGCGGCGTTCTTCGACTCGAAATTGGCTTTGAAAGCCTTGGTCGTCTTGCCGACGGCCTTCATGTGTTTTTGAAACGCCTTCTCATCCAACGCGGCGGCGCGGACGGTGGTGAACGAAACCACGGACAGGGCGAGGGCCAGGAAAAGTTTTGTGTTCATGCGTGGCGCGCTTTTTAGGGAAGCAGCAAATAATTGGCGAGCGGGAAATGTCGTCTGCGCCTCCCGGCCTTGCCCGCAAGATTGGAAAATCTCGCAGCCCGGCGACCGGGAGCTGGGCGAACGGATGCGGTCGCGGAGCGGAGCGACGCACGGACAGCCGGGGGCAGGCCGTGTTCGAGGATGATGAGGAAATCTTCAAGCCGCCTTCGGAGCGGGAATATCCTCAAGGCTCGCGAGGTGAAGGATGGCGCACCGCCGGGTGTGCGAGACAAATCCCTCGGCGTCCGGGTCCAGCCCGATTTCGACGGCGTTCCTGAGCACCCAAACCGCGTCGTGATTTCTGACCTCGTAGGCATCGCCACTCGACATCTTGATCCGAAACGGCCGGAACGGTTTTTCCTCCATCCGCTCTTTCAACTGATGCGCAGTGAACATGGCGAAACCTCGGCTCAACGCACCCCGGCTCGACAAGAGGCCCTTCGCCAGCCCCATTTCGCCGGCGCGGCTTGGACCCGTCACGGATGGACGGCTCGCCGCATGGTGAACGGAACGCTTTCAACAATCCCGAGCACCACGGACGAGAAACGAAAATCATCCGCCTGCGCATCGCGGACAATTTTGCGGACGGCGGGCGCGTCGGACGGTTCCACGCCGCGACCGAGCGCGAAGGTGAGCAGTTTTTCCGTCAGCGCGCTGACGAACAGGTCGGGATGTTTGAGCAACGCCGCTTCGAGTCCGCTCACGCCGGTGAACGTGCTGCCGTCGGGCGGGCCGCCGGTCGCGTCCACGGGCTGGCCGTCCTCGAGCGCGCGCCAGCGGCCGGTGGCGTCGTAATTTTCCAGCGCGAAGCCGACGGGGTCCATCAGGTTGTGGCAGCTCGCGCAGGCGGCGTTGGCGCGATGTTCGGCGAGGCGGGCGCGCACAGAGAGCGTCGCCGCGACGGTGTTGTCCTTCAGGTTGGGCACGTTCGGTGGGGGCGGAGGCGGCGGAGTGCCGAGAAGATTTCCCAGAACCCAGTTCCCGCGCAGCACCGGCGAGGTGCGCGTGGCGTACGAAGTCACCGTGAGCACGCTGCCTTGCCGCAGCAAGCCGCCGCGCGCGCTGTTCTGGTCCAGCACGACCCGACGGAAGTGGCTGCCATAGATGTTGGGAATCCCGTAGTGCTTCGCGAGCCGCTCGTTCAGGAAGGTGTAATCCGCGCGCAGCAGGTCGAGCACGCTGCGGTCCTCGCGCCGCATCGTCTCGAAGTGCAGCTCGGTTTCGCGGCGGAAAGACTGGCGCAAGTTGTCATCAAAATCGGGAAAGAGCCGGAGGTCGGGCGTGAAGGAATCGAGATTCCGCAAGTGCAGCCATTGCCCGGCGAAGTTGCCGGCGAAATTCTCCGCGCGCCGGTCCGCGAGCATTCGGCGCACTTGCTTCTCCAGCACTTTGGGTTGGTGCAACTCGCCGCGTTCGGCCGTCGCCAGCAGTTCATCATCAGGAATGCTGCTCCAGAGAAAAAACGAGAGCCGCGACGCGAGTTCCAGATCGCCGAGGCGATACGCCGCGCCGGGCGCGACGCCCGCCGGCTCGCGCTCGATGCGGAACAGGAACTCCGGGTTGACAAGCACGGCGTTCAACGCCGCTTCGATGCCGGCCTCGAAGCCGCCTTCCGCCTTGGCCTGGCGGTAGAAGTCCATCGGCTTCGCGAGATCGTTCTCGGTCACAGGCCGGCGGTAGGCGCGGCGCGTGAGCGTGGAGAGAATTTTCACGGCGCACGCATCTTCCTCGGCCGGTTTCGTGGGCTGGATCACGAAAATGCGGCGGCGGCTCGGCGTGTCGCCGGGACGGTTCGAGTCGTAAGGCCCGTTCACGGACACTTGATAAATGGCCGGCCCCAGGCGCGGGTGCCGGTGCATGTTGTAGCGGGCGAGATAGGGCTGCCGCCGGTTCTCCAGGAGCGACGAAGGGTTCTTGAGAAACGTCACGCCGAGCTGATGCGGCCCCGCCGTCACCGGCACGCGCACTTTCAGATGCGCGTCCACCTTCTCGAAATTCCGGTCGCCCTTGGGCGGAGCCACGGTGAACGACCGCACCTGCTGGCGATCCACGAGCACCACGACTTCGTGCGGTTCGCGCAAGCCCTCGACCTCCTCGTTGCGGTCGCGCGTCAGGCGGATCTGAATCTCATACTCCCCATCGCGCGGAAATGTGTGGGCGATGAGCAGGCCGCCGCGCGTGCCGGGCGGCAGCCCCTCGACATGCTCCACCAGCGTGCGGTCGGGCGGCAGGCGACACGTGTCGCCGCCCGGCTGGCGATACGGCGCACCGACGGCGAGGCGGCTGATTTTACCGGCGGCGGAAATGTAGCGGTTCAACAGCGTGGGCGAGAGTTCGCCCACGGTCACGTTGTCAAAGCCGTGGCTCGCGTCGTCCTTGGGCAGCAGCGCCGTCGCGTCAATGTCCAGAGCCAGCAGATCGCGAATGGCATTCTGATACTCGGGGCGATTCAGCCGGCGAAAAGTTTCCGTGCGCCCGGGGTTCGGATGCTTCGCCGCCGCGCGGTCGAGCGATGACGACAGCGTTTTCACCACGTCATCGAAAACTTTTTCCGCCGGCCGCTCCTTGCCGACGGGCGGCATGTGGCGCGCGCGCAATTTGCGGATGACGCTCTCCCATTCCGCCGGATGCTGCGTGACGTCCGCACGACTGAGGCGCTCCAGATCGAGTCCGCCCTTCTGCACGTCCGCGTCGTGGCAACTGACGCAGTATTGGTTCACGACAGATTTCACCGGGGCCGCGAGCGGAGTGGCCGCCGGAGCCGGGCCGGCCAGCGCCAGCCCCACGGCGCACAGGAGGAAACGAAGACCCCGGTGCCGCTCAGTAGCCTGAGCGCGGCCATGACCGATGGGAATGGGTCGTTTCATGAGGAAGTAAAATGGCCGCGCCGACGGGTGCGGACAAGAGCAAAGCCAGCGCCGGGATGATTCAGGGCGCATCTTGAAACAGTTCTTGGCTGCTGGCTCCCTCTCCTCCCTCGGCGGGAGGAGAGGGCTGTTCGACTATGCGAGGAGGCCCCTCTCCCCGGCCCTCTCCCCACTCGTTCCTCGCGGGGTGAGGGAGTTGGAAGCGCCCGGTTTAAGAACAGCGTCAAGTTACGCCGCTACTCGCGCGGCAGCCGCACGAGCCGCAGCGAGTTCACATCAAACGACCCCATCCCTTGCGCGCCGCGAAATTCGCAGATCAGTTCCACGTCCTCCACGCCTTGCACCTCGAATTCATAGCGCAGCGCCTTCCACTCCTGGCTGATGGTGATGCCCTCGACCGAGCGCTCGCCGGACATGCGGAGGATCACGCCGTTGGTTTCGCCCGCTCGCGCCACGGCGCTTTCTGTGCGCGCGAGGCCGGTGAATTCATACCGGCCCGTGCCGAGCAACACCGTGCTGCGCCACGCGCCGCTGCTGTTCGGAGCGCGTCCGGTCACGCGGAGAATTTGTTTTCCGTCCTGGATGGCGCGGCTGGACATCGCGGGCGTTGTGCCGCTTTTGTAACTCCAGTTCACGAGGCGCAGTTCGCCGGGCGCGGTCAGTTGCAAGGGCCGCGTCGGCGCCTTGAGCTGCTGCGCCACGCTGCGCGCGCGGGCACTGATGCGCGACTTCAACTCCTCCGCGCCCTCCTCGATCTGCTGGCGCGCGGCGGAATTTCTCGGCAGCCCGGCCACAGCCTGCGCCGCGAGTTTGTCCACCCGCGCGTGCAACGCCTCGGTGCGAAACTCGTTCGTGGACAGCGACTCGATGCGCCGCAAGTAACGCTGCCGCGCCTCGGGAATGGCGAACAGCGACTTGGCGACCAGTCCTTTGAACACGGGCGTGAGATTCAAACCCGGAGAACTGGAAATGCCGAACAACTGGTCCATGCCGCTCGGAATGAAAATCATTTTGCCACGCGAGACGTCGTGAAAGAGCCGGTAGTTGTTCCCGCCGATGCAGTAGCCGTCCCAATGCACGAGGAACGCCTCCGTCGCCGCGAAGGTGATGAACTCATCCACGTCGAGCAGCTCGGTCAGGCGCGCGAGACGCTTCTTCAAGTCGGGTTCGCGCGCGGCCTTCACGAGATTGGTGAGGTCAGTGCGGTCGTCGCGGTTCGCGCCGGAGTCGGCTTCGAGCGCGCGGGTGATTTCGCCGCCCGAGCCGCCGTCGTAGAGATTGCCCTTGGCGGAGGTGAAATGGCGTTTCACCCACTCCTTGTTCGCGCCTTCGATGAGCACGGACACGCCGAGATCGCGGCCATTCAGAGTCACGAGCGCGGGCGCGGCACGCGGCGCGGGCACGCCCACGGAGCGGAAGAGTTCGCGCGCAAACTGCTCGCTGAGCGCGCTGGGGTCTTGCACGGAGTTGTTCAGGTGAATCTTGGTGTGACCGTGAAATTTCTGACCGGGCGCGAACTTGTCGAAGTTCAGCGTGAGCGATGGTTTTCCGTCGATGGGCTGGAACGAGTACGAGCCTTTGAGATGCACCGCCACGTTCGTGTAAATCTTCCCGCCCTCGCGCACCGTCGCGCGCACATCCACGCGCTCGGGCCGCGTCTGACGCCAGACCTGGACGTAATCGCGCAGCACCTTCATGCCCTCGTCGGGAATCTCGATGAGGAGGCGGGACGGAGTGGAGAACAGATGGTCGCCCGCGTCCGCCTTCGCGTAAGACGCCGCGCGCAGAGAAGGAAGACCCGCCCCCGCCGCGCAGAAGAGCAGCAGGGCGAAATGATTGGTCCAAATCCGGCGCATCGCAAACTTTGTGCAGGAAACAGACGGCCGGACTCAATGGAATACTCGACGGCGTGGGAGTTTTTACAGTTTGCATTCGTTTGCCCCAATTCCGTTGCCCTCTGATCCCAGCAGCATTGAGGCAATCGAATCAAGGGCGGCGGGTCAGTTTCAATTTGGAACTCAGGAACTCAGGAATGAACGAAGATGGGACGCCGCTGTTTCTGAGTTCTTGAGTTCCAAATACATTTTTTCCGAGCCATTGCTGAACCCAACTCGCAACCGTTCTGCCCTCCGCCTTGCCACACCTTTCCTGTCCGCGTATCTTGCCCGCGATTTTGGGAGGGCGGAGAATCGCTCCGGCGCAAGCCGGGGAGGAAAGTCCGAACACCATGAGGGCGCGATGCCGCGTAACTCCGGTTCGGCCGGAGATACACGCGGGAGGAACAGCGGAGACGCTTTCCGACGGACAGTGCCACAGAGAACATACCGCCTGCGTCCCGCTTCGGCGGGACGTCGGTAAGGGTGAAAAGGTGCGGTAAGAGCGCACCGCGCGAAGCGCAAGCAACGCGGCACGGCAAACCCCATCGGGTGCAAGGCCAAATAGGGAACCGCGCGGCGGCCCGCCGCAGGACGCTCCGCGCAAGCGGGACGGACCGGTTCCGGGTATGGGCTGCTCAGACAAATGATTCTCTCCGTCCGCAAGGACGCAGACAGAAATCGGCTTACAGCCCTCCCAAAATCACTTTCAACGGAGCGCGGACCGCCGAGTCCGCGTGTTTCTGAAGCTGAACCACGGAAAACACGGAAGACACGGAAAATGGACCAGAGG
>JANOAY010000654.1:0-1792 GCA_031411375.1 Pedosphaera sp.
GCCGCCTTCAAATACAAGAACTTCCACATCAACATCGTGGACACGCCCGGACACGCGGACTTCGGCGGCGAGGTCGAGCGCATCATGAACATGATTGACGGCGTGCTGCTCGTCGTGGACTCCGCCGAAGGCCCGCAGGCCCAGACGCGCTTCGTGCTCCGCAAGGCGCTCGAAGCCGGCGCGAAGCCCATCGTGGTCATCAACAAGATTGACCGCGAGAACGCCAACCCGAAGAAAGTGCTCGACGAAGTGTTTGAGCTGTTCCAATCGCTCGGCGCGACGGATGAGCAGTTGGATTTTCCGTTCATCTATTGTTCGGCCAAGAACGGCTACGCCAAGGTCGAACTCGAACACGCCAGCGGCACGATGGAGCCGCTCTTCGACGCCATCGTGAAGCACATCCCGCCGCCGCGGGCCAAAGCTGGGTTGGGTTTCCAAGTGCTGGTCGCGAATCTCGATTACAGCGATTACCTCGGGCGTATCGCCTTCGGCAAAATCGTCGAGGGCAAATTGAAAGTCTCCGATCCCGCCATCTGCCGCCACGGCGACGGCCGCATCACGAAGGGCAAGATCACCGCGATCTTCCACTTCGAGGGCATGAAGCGCATCGAGATTCAGGAAGCGCACGCCGGCGACATCATCGGCATCGCGGGCTTTGAAGACGTCTTCATCGGCGAAACCATTTGCGACTCGGAAGCCCGCGCCGCCCTGCCCTACATCCCGATTGATCCGCCGACCATTCAGATGCAGTTCGCCGTGAACGACGGCCCGCTCGCCGGCCAGGACGGCAAGCTCGTCACCGCGCGCCACATCTGGGACCGGCTGGTGAAGGAAATCCGCACCAACGTCGCGCTGCGCGTCGCGCAGACCAGCGACCCGAAGGTGTTCGCGGTCAGCGGACGCGGCGAAATGCAGATCGCCATCCTCGTCGAACAGATGCGCCGCGAAGGCCACGAAGTGCTCGTCTCCCGCCCGGAAGTACTCTGGAAGAAAGGGCCGGACGGCCAACCGCTCGAACCCATCGAGAAACTCTTCGTCGAAGTGCCAACCGAAAACCTCGGCACGATCATGGAGAATCTTTCCGCCCGCAAAGCGCAGATCACGAACATGAACCACGTCGGCAACGTCGTCTCCGTTGAGGCCCTGGCCCCGATGCGCGGATTGATCGGCTTTGAGACTGACCTCGTGAACTCGACCAAGGGCATGGGCGTGATGAGCCATCTCTTCCACGAGTACGGCGAAGACCGCGGTGAAATCGCCGCGCGCAAGAACGGCTCGCTCGTCTCGATGGACACCGGCGAAGCCACCACCTACGCGCTGAACATGGTGCAGGAACGCGGCCGCCTGATGATTGTGCCCGGCGACGCGGTTTACATCGGCATGATCGTGGGCGAGAACGCCCGTGAGAACGACATCCCCGTGAACCCGGTGAAGGAAAAGCGCCTGAGCAACATGCGTTCGCAAGGCGACGGCAAGGGCGCGCAGCTCAGCGCCCCGCTCAAGCTCTCGCTGGAACGCGCGCTCGAATACATTGACGTGGACGAGTACGTGGAAGCCACGCCGAAGAACCTGCGCCTGCGCAAAAAAATTCTGGACGACGGCCTGCGCCGCCGATCGGAGTAGACGCGCGTGCTCAAGTACGTGGAGGACTGAGGAACGAGTTTCCCTCCGCAATAATTCAGGGCGCGGTGGAAACACCGCGCCCTCATTGTTTCAAGGGAGCACGCGGATCTGGTAGAACCGCTGCACCGGCTGGCGGAGATCCGCCCGGCCCGCCGCCGAATTGGTCGCG
>JANOAY010000655.1:0-4048 GCA_031411375.1 Pedosphaera sp.
GGCTCCGTGGGGCCATCCCGATTTCGAGCCTAAGCTGATCGGCAAAGGCATCAATGCCATGATCAGCCCGCTCCCGCGTAACAAGCGCGCGAAGCATCCCAAGGGCGAGGACGAAGACGAGGAGCCAGGCGAAGAAGAGAACGGGAAACCCGCTGCTCCGCCCAAGCCCAAGCCCTCTCTGGTGGCCGGTTCGACGAAGCCAAAACCTGAGGCTCCGGCTGACGGGTTTGCCAACAATCCTTTCAACCAACTCGAAGGCAAGGTCAGTTGATTTGTACCGCCGCGTGCGGCGGGCGTGAAGTTGTCCAGCGGCGTCTCGCGAGAGACGCCGCTGATTTTTTGGCTGTGGCGGCAGGCATCCTTGCCTCCCAGTGAGGGTCGGCTTCCAGCCGCCCGGACCCGGGCTGAATTTTGCGAGGATGCAACGAACCTCAAACACGTCTCTTCCCAGGTTGCATTCTTCCGCCGGGCTGGAAGCCACAGCTCACTGGCCGGCAAGGATGCCTGCCGCCACCAGCCCGATTAATTGGCGGCTTCTAAACCTTGAATGACGCATAAGTCATTTGATCCCCCGGTGCAGCGCGAGCACACTCTGGCGTTACCCGGACAAACCCTATTGTGAAATTTGTGTCACGACTCATCGCCTGCGCGGCTTTTTGCGCCTGCTTCTCCGCATCCTTGCACGCACAGCATTCCACCGACCGCGAGCCGCCTGGCCCTTCGTCGCGCAAGACCGGGCTGGTCATCACGGAGATTATGTACAACCCGCGCCCCATTCCCGGCGTGGCGAACACGAACATCACCCACGAGTTCATCGAGATTTTTAACTCCAAGCCCTGGGCGGAAGACCTCGGTGGGTTCTTCATTGATGGCGCGGTGCGTTTCACCTTCCCGACCGGCACGGTGCTGAACGCGGGCGCGTATCTCGTCATCGCGCGCGTGCCGGGGATGATTCAGACGAACTACGGCATCACCAACGTCGTCGGCCCGTGGGTCGGCGCGGCCACGAACCGGCTGTCCACCGAGAGCGGACAAATTCGCCTCCGTAGTTCGCTCGGCGCAGTGCTGCTGGAAGTGAATTACTCCGACTCGCCGCCATGGCCTGAGACGGCGGACGGCACCGGCCACTCGCTCGCGCTGATGCGCCCGTCGTGGGGTGAGGGTAATGATCGCGCGTGGTCGCAGAGCGATGTCGTGGGTGGCTCGCCCGGCGGGCCGGAGCCGTCCGAGCCGGAGTCCATCGCGTCCATTTTCATCAACGAGTTTCAAAACCACAGCGACCCCTCGGACTGGATCGAACTCTACAACCACAGCAACGACCCGGTGGATTTGTCCGGCGCGTGGTTGAGCGATGATCCGCGCACGAACAAATTCCGCATCCCCGACGGCACCATCATCGGCCCGCGCGGCTTCCTGAGCTGGGATCAAAATCAACTGGGCTTCGAGCTGTTCGCGGGCGGCGAGACCATCCTGCTCTGGAACTCCAACCAGACGCGCGTCATCGACGTGGTGGATTTTCGCGGCGCATCGAACAACGTGTCGCAGGGGCGCTACCCGAACGGCGGGCCGTTCATCTACGGCATGTCGAGCAACACGCGCAACGCGGCGAACGCCGTGCCCATGCGCTACCCGGTCATCATCAACGAGATCATGTTCAACCCGATCTCCGGCAACAACGACGACGAGTATGTGGAGATTCACAACCGCAGCGCGGCGTCGGCGAATCTCGCGGGCTACGAGTTCGTCACCGGCATCGGTTACGCGTTCCCGACCAACGCGCTCACGCAAAACATGCCAGCGGGCGCCTACTGGGTCATCGCGCGCAACCCCTCGAGTCTCGCGCTCATATACACGAACCTCAGCACGAACGTAAATTTGTTCGGCCCCTACACCGGCACGCTGGCGAACGGCGGCGAGCGCCTCGTCTTCGCCTCGGCGGATTACGACAATGTGACCGGCCCCGGTGGCGGCCAGATCGTCGAGAAGCTGAACGTCCCCGTCAGCGAACTCACCTACGGCGACGGCGGCAAGTGGGGCAACTGGAGCGACGGCCTCGGCAGCAGCATGGAACTGATTGATCCCGACGGCGACGCGCATCATCCGTGGAACTGGGCCGACAGCAACGACACCGGCGAGAGCCTCTGGACTTCCATCGAATACAACGGCCCGCTCGGCGAAGCGCTCGGCTCGCCCGCGAACGACGCGCTCATCATCATGCTGCAAGGTCTCGGCGAATGTCTGGTGGACGAAGTCGAAGTGCGCGTGAACCACGGGCCGAACCTGGTCGCGAACGGCAGCTTTGAAAGCGGACTCGACGGCTGGATGCTGCAAGGCTCGCATGATTTCTCCACGCTGGAGAACGCGGGCTTCATCGGCAGCAAAAGCCTGCACGTCCGCACCGGCTCGCGCGGCGACAACCAGTCCAACCGCATTCTCTCCGCGCCGTTCACGCATTCGATTCCTGCGGGCGCGCAAGTTTCCATCCGCGCGAAGGTGCGCTGGCTGCGCGGCTTTCCCGAAATTCTCTTCCGTCTGCACGGCAGTGCGACCGAAGCCTACGGACGCATGAATCTCCCGCGCCGCCTTGGCACGCCTGGTGTCGTGAACAGCACGCGCGTTCCGAACACCGGCCCGGCCGTATCCGACGTGACGCACAAACCGCTGTTGCCGCAGACGAACGAGAGCGTGATCGTGACGGCGCGCGCCATTGATCGCCAGGGCGTCTCATCGATCAACCTGCGCTACCGCATTGATCCGAGTCCCGCTTACACCGACGTGCCGATGGTGGACAACGGCACGGCAGGTGACGCGATTTCTGGCGATGGAATTTATTCCGCCGTGCTGCCCGCGCAGGCGTCCGGCGAGATGGCGGCGTTCTACATCGAGGCCCGCGATTCGCAGAACAACATCGGCACCTTCCCGAAAGACGTCTTCCCGCCGCCGGGTCTCGACCGCTGTTTCCCGAGCGACGCGCTGGTCAAGGAATGCCTCGTGCGCTGGGGCGAGGTGCAGATGCCGGGCGACTTCGCGACGTATCATCTCTGGGTCTCGCAGGTGAACTCGAACCGCTGGCACACGCGCAACGCCATGAACAACACGGTGCTGGACGCCACGTTTGTGTACAACAACACGCGCGTTTTCTACAACGGCCAACCGCTCTTCTCCGGCAGTCCGTTCCATCGCACGAACTCCACGGCCGGTCCGGCCGGCCCGCTGCGCGTGGACTACGAGATGAATTTCCCGGACGACGAACCGTTCCTTGGCTCGACGGACTTCGTGCTGAACAACACGGGCAACGCGGATCGTTTCACGATCAGCGACCTCAGTGCGATTCGGGAGCAGACGGTGTATAAGATTTTTGAGGGACTCGGCCTGCCGCACAATCACCGGCGCTACTTCCACATGTTCGTGAACGGCAGCCAGCGCAGCACGGCCTACGAGCGCGCGGGGAATTTCATCTACGAAGATTCGCAGCAGCCGAACGGCGACATGACCGCGCAGTGGTTTCCCGACAGTGCGGGCGGGCAACTCTTCAAGGTCGAGGACTGGTTCGAGTTCGAGACGAACGGCTTCGACGTGGCAATTTACAACGACGCGGACATGACGCGCCGGACCATCGTGCAGAACGGCCAGGAGACCTTCGTGCCCGCGCCGTATCGTTTCATGTTCCGCAAGCGCTCGGTGGGCGTGGGTAATTCCGCCAATGACTACTCGACGATCTACGCGCTCATTGATGCGGCCAGTCCTTCGGACAATCCCACGAACAGCGTGATCGATCCCGACGTGTTCGCGACGGTGGCGGACTACGAGGCGTGGATGCGGCACTTTGCGATTCAGCGTACGGTGGGCAACTACGACAGCTTCGGCTGGAACCGTGGCAAGAACGATTACCTCTACCAGACCACAAACGGCTTCGCGCACATGCCGTGGGACATTGACTACTCGCTCGGCCTCGGTCGGCCCGCGAACGAGCCGCTCTTCGAGTCGAATGATCCGCGCGTGACGGCGATGTTCAACACGCCGGTCATCCAGCGCGCCTACTGGCGGG
>JANOAY010000656.1:0-1510 GCA_031411375.1 Pedosphaera sp.
GGCGGCATGAAAGGCATCACGCTGGTGCAGGCCTTTCAATACTGGGCCAAGATGTTCGCCATCTCCGTGCCCATCTTCGTGCTCATGGCGGTGTATGGGCATTATGGGAAGCAGGTGGGGGTGAACTCGCAGAACAGCGGCCAAACCAATTCGGTCTATGCCGAAAGGCTAAAGGTAGCGAAGCATTACAAATCTGCTGTCCCTGCCAATCAACAGACGCGCGATCTCGCTAGGCGAGTCGGCCTTCGGAGAGCTGCCGAGAACGCTTTAGGAATCGAAGACCGTGAAGTAGGTGCTATGGCGAATGGCAAACCCGAAGTCGTGTTTGCTCTGCTTTCTCATCTCGGTGGTTTGGGCGAAATCATTGTGGTGGATTCGTGGACGAACTTTCCGGTGAAACTGCCACCGCCAAAAGTTGGCGGCAGCACGGTGATCGTTCCACGCCGAACAGCTTTTATAGCGGCACTCGACGCGCTGGAAGCAGCCGGTGCTTGCCTTATCGAGGCTGGAGACGGCTATTACGTCGTTGCGAGAATCGGAGAGCGCGCCGAATACGAGCAAGCGATGCGTGCACTTGGTTGGACCGCGACGGCTCGCGCTCCCCTCCCCGCCAAAGCCCCCGCCGACGCCACCTGGCTCAACCCCTTCGGCCCGCTCACCACCAAGGCCGCCAAGACCGCCGCCGCCGCCATCGGCAAAAAGGCCGCGGAGGAGCAGCGGAAAAAAGAGGCCGGAGGCCAAGCACAATCCCCCCCTGCACCTCTGCCCACCCAGCCTTTGGCCAGCCTGCCGGGATATCCAGCCGCCCTCCCGTTAACTTCCCAGAGCCTTTCCGAACCTCCGGCAGGCCTAGTCCAAGGTTCCAAGACCATCCCCGAACATCCGGCGGACCAATCCCAAGGTCAGCAGAGCATTCGGGAACATTCCGAGGAGCTGTCCCCAGCTCGGCATGGCGCACTGAGGCATCCCGGAGAGCTAGCCCTAGCTCGCCAGAGCATCCCGGAGAGTTCCGGGGCGCAATCCCTAGCTCGGCAAAGCGAGAATGGATCATTTTATACACAAAACCCCGCGAACGACCGCGCCGCCGGAGCCTTGGAACGCCTCGCGGCCCAGCCGAATCCTCAATTCCCGGTCGCCGGACGGCTGCAAGCCGTTCCCGAATCCAGTGGCGCGGCCTCCAGACCACTGCTGTTAGCTCAAAACCAGCCCGTTACCATTCAGCCAGCGGTCCCAACCCTGCCAGGTGCCGCCCCGGCACCCACTGCGGAAAAAAGTTCCGCCAGCCTCATGGCCAGCACGGCCGAGAAAGCGTGGTTGGCGAAGCACGAAAAGCCGCTCGCGCTCCTCTACACCTACTCGCTCATCATCGCCATCGTGTGCGGCACGGCGGGATTGCCGCACATCCTCGTGCGCTTCTACACGAACCCCGACGGCGTCGCCGCCAAGCGCACGACCATGTGGGTGATGATTCTCATCGGCGTGTTCTACGTCTTCCCGCCGGTCTTCGGCG
>JANOAY010000657.1:0-3780 GCA_031411375.1 Pedosphaera sp.
CGATGTGCTCACGCTCGTCGAGTCCATTCTCGAAGACCCGGACTTCGTGCTCCGCAAACAGCTCGACCGCGTGAAAGACCGGAAGATGGCCGAGATGAAGGCCGAGGGCGTGGAGTATCAGGACCGCATGGATGAGCTGGAGAAGTGCGAGTATCCGAAGCCTTGCCGCGAGTTCGTCTATTCCACCTTCAACGAGTTTGCGGCCAAGCATCCGTGGGTCGGGCAGGAGAACATTCGTCCGAAGTCCATCGTGCGCGAGATGTTCGAGCAGTTCCGGTCGTTCGGAGATTACATCAAGGACTACGAGTTGCAGCGGGCGGAGGGCGTACTGCTGCGCCACATCAACAACACCTTCAAGGTGCTGACCAAAACTGTCCCTGACGCCGCCAAGAACGACTCGCTGCGGGAGATGGAGGACTATCTGAGCGTGATGATCCGCCAGACCGATTCAAGCCTCCTCGAAGAATGGGAGCGGATGCGCGACCCGAATTATGTTCCTCGCGCCGAGCAGAAGGAAGTGCGCCCGCCCGGCGCGGAAGAAGCCGCGCGCGACGTGACGCGCGATGTGAAGGCGTTCACGGCGGCGATTCGCACGCGCATGTTCAACTTCCTCCGCGCGGTGGTGAACGACGATCTCGAAGCTGCGCTCGGACAATTATCCTCACCGGTCAAACCCGATGGCGTTCCGTGGACGCCGCCGGATTTGGCCCGCGCGTTCGACGCTTATTTTGCCGGACACCACTACCTGCGCCTCGACCCCGAAGCCCGCAACGCGCGGCACACGTATGTTGTCCCCTCCGAGGACTGGCTTTCGTGGCGCGTGGACCAGGTGCTGGTGGACGGCGAGGGCAATAATGACTGGGTGGCGGAATTCTCCGTGGACTTGGCCGCCTCGCGCGCGGCGGAGGAGCCGGTGCTGCGGCTGACGGCGGTTCGCGCGGTCGCCCGTTGATTATTTCTGGTCGAGAGGAGCGTCCGCGCGGGAAGTTTTATGCTCGGGAACTTCCAAACGGCTCTTGTTTTGTCCAGACAGAGAGTAAAGCGGCGCAAAACAAGAGGCAGTCGGGGAAGTTTTACTCTCAAGGAGACTGAAACAGCTCTTGTTTTGAACCCGAACAGCCTTCACCGAGTCAAACAGGAGCCTCGGCGGAAGTTTTTATCATCCAGCAAGTCGAACGGCCTCTTGTTTCGTCCGGCCCGAGCCTGTGGCTTGTGAAAAGAAGAGGCGGGACGGACAGTTTTAGTCTGTGTGCGCTGCAAAAGGCTCTTCTGAAAGTGTCGTGGACATGGCACCGGGTGAAAATGGGAGTCTTTTCGGACTGTCAGAGCATGAAACTTCCCGGCGAGACGGTCGTTTTTTCCGGTTTGATTATATTACCCAGTTTCAGGCGAGGCTTTTTTCCGGGCTGAGCCTTCGAGTCACCTTTCCCGCCTCCACTTGCAGCACGTCGTCGCATAAAACCCGCGCTTCTTCCGCGTCGTGCGTCACGTAGAGCATGGGCAGGGGGAATTCGTCCCGCACGCGGCGCAGGAAGGGGAGGATGCGGGCCTTCAACGGCGCGTCGAGACTGGCGAGCGGTTCATCCAGCAGGAGCAGACGCGGCGAAGAGAGCAGGGCGCGCGCGAGGGCCACGCGCTGCTTCTCGCCGCCGGAAAGATTGTTCACGCCCCGGTCGAGCAACGGCGCAAGTTCGAGCGTCTCCACCACGCGCTGGAACGTGAAGAGCGGGTTCGCCTCCATGCGCGGGTCATGCCCGTAGCGCAAGTTCTGCGCGGTGGTCAGATGCGGAAACAAAGCGAGGTCTTGCGGCACGTAACCGATGCCCCGCGCGCGCGGCGGGACGAAGATCCCGCGCGCGGTGTCGGTCAGCACCTCTTCTTCAATTTGAATGAAAGCCGATTCCGCACGCCGCAGTCCGGCCACGAGATCGAGCAGCGTCGTCTTACCCGCTCCCGAAGGGCCGAAGAGCGCGGTGACGCGGCGCGTGATTTCCACGTCCGCTTCCAGCACGAAGTCGCCGAGCGGCACACGGATGTTTTTCAGGAGCAGTTTCACGTCAGCGTTTTTTCCGGCGGGTGAGCCATTCGCTCGTCCACACGGCGGTGAAGGCAAGCAGCACGGACACGCCCAGGAGCCGCAGCGAGTGGCCGTCCTGCCCGAGTTGCACGGACTGGAAAATATCGAGCGAGAGCGTGGAGGTCTGGCCGGGGATGTTGCCCGCGATCATGATGGTCGCGCCGAATTCGCCCAGCGCGCGGGCGAAGGCAAGCAGCATTCCGCCCGCGATCCCTCGCCACGCCAGCGGCGCGGTGATGGTCCAGAACACGCGCCATTCGCCCGCGCCGAGCGTGCGGGCGATTTGTTCGAGGCGCGGATTCACTTCCTCGAAGGCGACGCGCGCCGAGCGCACGAGCAGGGGAAAACTCATCACCGCGAGCGCGATCAGCACCGCGCGCCAGGTGAAAATAATTTCCAGCCCGAGCGTGTCGTGCAGGAAGCCGCCCAGCGGGCCGCGCCGCCCGAGCAGTTTCAACAGGATCAATCCCGTGGCCACGGGCGGAAGCACGAGCGGGAGGGAGATGAGGGTTTCCACGACGGATTTGCCAAACCAGTCGCGCCGGGCGAGCAGCCACGCCGCGCCCAGTCCGAACGGAAGGATGATGAGCGTGCTCAACGCGGAAACCCACGCGGTGAACCACACGACTTGCCACGCCTCAACGGTCATCGCGACGGATTAAATCACGGGCGGACGATGAAACCAAACTTTGCGAAGACGCGTGCGGCCTCGGAAGAGTTCAGGTGGTCGAGAAAATGGCGCGCGGCGGCGGGCTGCTTTGCTTCTTGGAGCAAGGCCAGCGGGTAGCTGATGGCGGGGCCTTCGCTCACGGGGATTTCGTGCGCGACCTTCACTTTCTTCGAGATGCCGGCGTCGGTTTTATAGACGATGCCGGCCTGCGCGTTGCCGGCTTCCACCGCGGCGAGGGCGGCGCGCACGTTGTCGAGGGGCACGACTTTCTTTTCCAACGCGCTCCACAGCCCGGTCTTTTCTAAATACGCCTTCGCATAGATGCCGGCGGGGACGGTTTTGGGATCGGCCAGCGCAAGGCGTTGCACGGCGGAGTTGGTCAGGTCACTCGCTGCGCGCATGGGCAGCGTGCTGTCCGAGGCCACGACGATGACGAGGGAATTCGAGAGGCGGCGGCGGCGGGTTTCCTTCACGACGAGATTTTTTTTCTCCAGCGCGTCCATCTTCGCCTCGTCAGCGGAGAAGAACAGGTCGGCGGGCGCGCCCTCCTCGATCTGCCGGGCGAGGAAGCTCGACGCGCCGAGGTTGAAGAAGATGCGGTCCCCGGAGGACTTCTCGTACGCGGCGGCGATTTCCTTCAAACTTTCCGTGAGGCTGGCGGCGGCGAAGACGGTGACGTTCGCGGCCAGCGCGGGCAGGGCGCAAAATAAAAAGGCCAGGACGCGGAGCAGGTTCATCGGGAGTCTCAATCCGTTGGTGTGTTCACTTTCCGCTACTCGTCGAAGTAGCCGTCCCAGGTGAGCGCCGAAGTTTTGATGCCCACGCTGTAGAAACCGGTCGGCGTCGTGCGGTTCACGTAGAGACTGGCGGGCGAGCCGTTCTCGTAGAGAAAAGCAAACTGACCGGTGAAGGTGAGTTGATCCGCCGTGCCATTTGGCGTGAGCGAGAACGGGATGACCGTCCACGGCTGCGTCAGCGTCGCGCGGAAATACACCTCGTAGTCCACGTTCAGGAAGCCGAAGAAATCCAGCCG
>JANOAY010000658.1:0-5797 GCA_031411375.1 Pedosphaera sp.
CAGAGTCGCAGCGGCCACGACGGGGCCACACGCTGCGGCTCTGGAGAGCCGCGCGCCGGGACCGGGGCGGAGACACGTTGCGCCCATGAATTTCCCGCAGATTCAGGAAATCCACCGATGACTTCTTTATCTGCGGCCGGCCTGAATCTGCGGGAGAATGGGAACGGCATTCGAGGTCGGGCGGGCGTTTAATTTTTTGTCGGTTCGTCCATTCGTGGTTTTCCCCGGCCCGCTCCCGTGGTGTATAGTGCGGCGGATGCGTTGGTTGATGGCGGCAGTTTTTTTCTCGCTCGGACTGGTGGCTGGCTTTTGCGCCGGGCCGGAGCCGGCGGCGGATCGCTGGTTCACGGAAGCGGGTGCGCGGCCCGAACGGTTCGCGGAGGCGGCGGAGCTGACGAATGAGTTTGCCACGTTGCGCGCGGAGGCGGTGGCGGGCGTGTTGCAAGTGAAGTGTGACGGGAGCGAGGCATTGAGCGAGTTGAAATTGATCGTCAGTGCGGAAGCGCCGGGTCACTGGCCGGCCCGCGACTGGCGGACGCGGGCGATGCGGCGCGCGGGGCCGGGCTGGCTCGCGGAAATCCCCGTGGATAGTCTGGATGTGCCGCAAATTTATTTCGTCGCGGCGCGCGTGGACGGTCGGGCGGTGGTTTCTCCGCTGCGGCTGGCGCAGCCGCGCGGGCTGGGGATGGAGCGTCCGTCGCGTTTGTTCTGGGCCTTCGTGGAAGGCTTCGAGCAGGGGCTGGAGGGCTGGCGCGCTGTGAACGATTCGCTGCGCACGAATGCGCTGGCGAAAAGCGGTCGCGCGGCGCTGGCGGTGCGCGTGCCAGCGGGCCGGAAGTCCGTGAGCGTGGAGACGACGCGGCTGCGCGGGTGGTTCGTGCAGGAGCACGGGGCGGAAGGTTTAGCGCTGTGGCTGCGCACGGCGGGCGGGACGGGGCAAGCCGCATTCTCACTGGCGGCGAATGCGTTCACGACGAATCAAGTCACGTCCCGGCGCAGCGAAACGGTGGCGGTCTCGACGAACTGGACCAAGGCGAGGCTCACCTTCGAGAGTTTCCCCAAAGCGCCGCTGGCGGATTTGGATTTGCTGACCATCGAGTTCACCGCCGACGCGGGAACGGAACTGCTGATTGATGACGTGCATCTGGTCGGGCGCTGGCGGGAGGATTTTTGAGCATCACCAGCGCGAGACTGGAAAGCCCGCGTTACGCGCGGATTGGGCGTTGAAGAAAGTTCTCCGCATCGGCAGGCTGGCTTCGTGCCCAAGCAGAAAAAATCCCGGCGACCGCGTCCGCGCAGTTCCGTCTGGCTGGCCGTCGTGGTGGTTCTGGTGTCCGCCGTGGTCGGGCTAACCTGGTGGAAGAAGACCGGCGCGAAAAAAGTCATCAGCCTGTCCGCTTCGCCGGCACCGACGAATGCCCCGTCGCGCACCGGACCGGTCGCCTCGAACGCCTTCGACATGGCGAAGTTCTCCGGCTGGCTGACCAACGAGTCGAACCTGGATGATCTGCTTGGTTCCGGCAGCCGGTTGCTGGAGGAAGGCCGCGCGGGGCTGGCCTTCCTGTGTTTTAGCCGCGTGACCGAGCTGAAGCCGGAGCACGAGGAGGCGTGGTTCAACCTCGGAGTAGCCTTGGTCCGCCTGGGCGAACTGCCGGAAGCCGAATACGCCTATCGTCGCGCGATCTCCAACTTCACCGAGTACGCCGAGGCGCGGAACAATCTCGGCAATCTGCTCACGCGCCAGAAGCGTTACGCCGAGGCCGCCGAACAGTTCAACGCCGTGATCGAACAGACGCCGGACAATGCCACCGCGCACAACAACCTCGGGCGCGTGCTGGCCGAACAAGGAAATTCACTGGCGGCCTTGCAGCAGTTCACCGAGGCCGCGCGGCTCGACACCAATTACCTCGAAGCCCGTTTCAACCTGGGCGCCGCGCATCTCACGATGGGCCAGACGAACGAAGCCGCGGTGGCGTTCCGCGAAACGCTGCGCCTGCGCCCCGACTTCGGGCCCGCCCTCAATGCGCTCGCGAAACTACGCAGGCAACCATGACGCGAAACTACGCTCCGCACCGGGAAAACCCTCGGCCAGTAAAGATTTTCGGCGAACGTCCGCTAGTCATGCAGCTTTGCGACCAGGCCAAGGATGATACGAAGGTGCCGCTTCGTAATTCCCCGGTAGGCCGGTGCGCTTGACAACGCCGAACCAATTTTGTGAAGAATACGCGACAAACTCACCGGGGCATTGGCATGGAATCGTGCCGCCACGGTGGTTGTTAATTTTATGATGGATTCGATATTTAATGCCTTGATGCACGGGGACTACGGCATTGCGCCGACGAATTTTCCCGCCATGGCGCTGGGCCTTCTGCTCGCCTTCGCGATGGGCCACATCGTGGCGTGGGTCTATATGCTTACCCACTCTGGGCTGTCTTACTCCCGTTCGTTCGTGAACGCGCTCGTGCTCATGCCCGTCATCGTCTCCATCGTCATGGGCGTGCTGGCGAACAGCATCGTGACTGCGTTCGGCATGATGGCCGTCTTCGCCATCGTCCGCTTCCGCAACATTCTCCGCGACACGCTCGACACGACCTACATCCTGACCGTGCTCGTCATCGGCCTCGCGTGCGGCTCGCAGAAATTCACCACCGCCGTCATCGGCTGCTCGCTGATTTCCATCGCCATGCTCTATCTGTGGACGACCTCGTTCGGCAGCCGCCATCGCTACGATTTGATTGTGAACCTGCACTGGGCGCGCCCGCTGCTCGAGCTGTCCGACCTGACCCGCGCCTTGAACCGCCACAGCCGGCGCACGCTCTGCGCCAGCCAGCGTTCGCATGAAGGCTACGAAGGCACCGATCTTTCCTACCGTCTCCTGTTGCGCGACCCGAAGCGCATGGAAGAAATGCTCACGGAACTGCGCGCCACCACCGGTGTCTCGCGTGTGACCAGCATGCAGGCGGAAGATCAATCTGAGGTTTAATAACATGGAATCGCTACCCCCCATCCCTACGCCGCCCGCTGAACGCTGGCGGGAGTTCCGCATCCAAGTCATGCCGATGATGACCTTCGTCGTCGTGCTGATCGCCGTCGTCGTGATGTGGAGACAATACGTCGTCCCCACCAACATCATCGGCGAAGTCGAGGCCGTGCGCGCCAACGTCATCAGTTCGGCCGATGGCACGCTCAAGGAACTCAAGGTGAAGCGCTTCCAGCGCGTGGCCGCCGGCGAGGAGATCGCCGTCATTAGCACCATGGATCCCGCTACGCTTCAGGCCTCTTTCAGTCAGGTCGAGGCCGAGATGAAAGTGATGCGCGCCCGCATGGAACTGGACATCAAGCGCAACGATCAGAGCTACGAGCTGGCCCGCTTGGAAGCGCACAAGGAACGCGTCGAACTGAACCTTCTGCGCGTCCAGGCCTTCTTCAAACGCAAGGAAGCGGACCGCCAATACAATCTGTGGACCAATGTTCCGGCGCTCACCTCCGAATCACTCTATGAAGTGGCCTTGGCTGAGGCGGCTGCTCTGGCCACCAATGTCATCGAAGGCGAAATCTACCTCGCCGAAAAAGAGAAGACCCTGCCGAGGCTGGCTCCCGGTCCCAGTGCTGATGCGGACAAAGTCATTGCGGCCAACATTCAGGCCGCCGAGGACGTGCTCCGCTCCGAAGGCCAGACCGTCTCCATCAAGTCCCCCATTGACGGCATGGTCAGCGCGGTCTTCCGCTATCAGGGCGAAAAGATCGTCGCCAATGCCAACGTCCCCATCGTCACCATCAGCGCCTTGCAGCCCACGCGCATCATCGGCTACGTCCGCAAGCCCTTCAGCGAAATGCCGAAACAGGGCGACATCGTGACCATTCGCAAGCTCACTTCCAAACGGGAGCAGGCGCAGGGTGTCGTGCTGGAAGTCAGCGGCCAGCTTGAGCCAATCACCGCCACGCTCATCCCGGCGCAGCCCGGCATCAGAGTCGAACTCGGCCTGCCCTTTTCCGTGTCCGTCCCGGCGGAGATGATTCTCATCCCCGGCGAGCCGGTGGATTTGATCATCAAGAAGGGGTAAAGCTCCTTCTCCCATTTCCAAGGCGTCTGGTTTTCCAGACGCCTTTTGTTTTGGAGCGCCGAGCACCGGCTCGGCGCGATCCTTTCGCAGCACCAACGCGCCGAGCGGGTGCTTGGCGCTCCACCAATTCTCAGGCGTAAGCCAGCGCCGGGGCCGACTTGTCCCGCGCACCGGTGACGATCTGCTCGTGAATCCATGCGTAGGTTTTTTCCAGCCCGTCGCGGAGGCGCGTGGACGGCTCCCAGCCCAGCAGTTGCTTGATGCGCGTGTTGTCGCTGTTGCGGCCAGCCACGCCCTTGGGCGCGCTCAGATTGTAGTTCCGCTGGAGCTTCACGCCCGCGATGCCTTCGACGATGTCCACAAGTTGATTGATGGAAACCAGTTCGCTGCTGCCCAAATTGATCGGTTCGAGAATGTCGCTCTTCAGGATGCGCTGCGTGCCGAGCAGGCAGTCATCAATATACATGAAGCTGCGCGTCTGCTGGCCGTCGCCCCAGATTTCGATTTCGTGTTTCCCGGAGAGCTTGGCCTGAATCACTTTCCGACAAATCGCCGCCGGCGCCTTCTCGCGTCCGCCCGTCCAGGTGCCGTGCGGGCCATAGACGTTATGGTAGCGCGCGGCGCGCGTGGCGATGCCGAAGTCCTCACGAAAATGCCGGCACATGCGCTCGCTGAAAAGTTTCTCCCAGCCGTAGCCGTCTTCGGGCATGGCGGGATAGGCATCGGCTTCCTTCAACGCGGTGACGTTCGGATCTGTCTGCTTGTCAGCGGCATAAACGCACGCGCTGGAAGCGTAGAAAAATTGTTTCGCGCCGTGCTTCTTCGCCGCCATGAGCAGGTGCGTGTTGATCAGCACGGTCAACATGCAGAGCGCGCGGTTGTTCTCGATGAAACCCATGCCGCCCATGTCGGCCGCGAGATTGTACACGACCGATGCACCTTCCAGCGCGCGCTCGCAGGCGGCGAGATTGCGCAGGTCGAGCTGGAGATTTTCCACGCCGGGAAAAGTCTGATACCAGTCGCCCAGCGGCTTCACATCCACCGAACGGACCTCGCGATAGCCTTGGCGCAACAGGTCGCCAACGAGATGCCCGCCAATGAAACCGCCACCGCCACAAACGACAATTTTTTCTGAACTCATGGAGCGCAGACGTGTAACCGAACCCCGCCGGGCGGGGCAAATACCAAATCCCTCCGGGGCCGACTGGCCGCTTGAACGCGCCCGGCACGCCCCTTAACTTCGCGCCTCGTTTTCCAATGAAGCCCATTCAAAATGTTTCGGTGTTCGGACTTGGCAAGCTCGGCGCGTGCATCGCCGCCACGTTTGCCGCGCGCGGGTTCAATGTCACCGGCATCGACATTGATGCGGAGAAAGTGAACCGCGCGAACGCCGGACTGCCACCCGTCGAGGAGCCGCTGCTCGCCGAAACCATCGCCGCCGGACGTAAGAACTTGCGCGCCACGCTGGACGTGCGCGAGGCCGTGGCCACCGACGTTTCGTTTTTCATTCCACCGTCGCCGAGTCTGCCGGACGGCAGTTTCTCGAATGAGTATTTGCTGAAGGCGATGCAGCCGCTGGCGAAGGCCGTGCGCGAGGCTGGGAAGAAAGGCCACCTGTTCGTCTCCAGTTCCACGACCACGCCGAACGCCTGCGACTCCGTGCTCATCCCGATGCTGGAAAAAGAAACCGGCTGGAAGTGCGGGCCGGACTTTGGCTTCTGCTACAACCCGGA
>JANOAY010000659.1:0-6392 GCA_031411375.1 Pedosphaera sp.
CCACGGAGTAGCCGATGTTGGTGACGGTGCCGATGCCGTTCGAGTTGGCGGTGATGGTCAGCCAACTGTTCGTGGTGGTGACGGTCCACGGACACGGGTTGGTGGCGTTCATGGTCAGCGTGTTCGCGGTCGCGCCGAAGCCGTGCGCGCGGTTCGTGGGCGAAAGGCGATACGAGCACACGATGCCGTCCTGCGTGATGACGTAGGGCAGGCCCGCGATCATCACGGTGCCGGTGCGCGTGTTCGGCGAGAGGTTGGTGACGAGCGTGTAACTGATGTTTGCGCCGCCGTTGCCGCTCGAGGGGCTGATGGCCGTGACCCACGGATTCGTGTTCACCACGCTCCACGCGCAACCGAACGGCAGGGAGAGCACGACGTTGCCGACTTCCGCCGCCGCCGTGTGAACGTCGGAGTTCGGCACAATATCCGGCGTGCAAGGCGCGCCGTTCTGCGTGATGACCGTGGACGATTCGTTGACCGTGATGACGCCGGTGCGCTGGGCGGACGAAGGATTCGGCGCGACGACGTAGGTGAGCAGGTTGCTGCCCGCGCCGCTGGTGGCGCTTTGGAAGGTCATCCAACTGTTCGTGTTCACCACGTCCCACGCGCAGCCGGCGGCGGTGTTGACGATGATGGTGTTCGTCGCCGCCGCGTGACCGTGGGTGCGGTTCGTGGGCGAAAGGCTGATGGCGCAGTTCGCGCCGAGCTGGCGGATGGTCAGCACCTGGCCGGCGATGACGACGCTGCCGGTGCGCTCGATGGAGCTGTTGTTTTGCAGCAGCGCATAGGCGTTCGAGGAACTGCCGTTGCCATTCGTCGCGGTGAGAATGTTGATCCACGGGTTCGTGTTCTGCAACGTCCACGGGCAGATGCTCAACACGGTGAGCTGGACGGAATTCGTCGTGGCGCTGTAACCGTGCTGGCGGTTGGTGGTGGAAAGTTTGTAATCGCACGTCGCGCCGGCCTGGCGGACGGTAAAATTTTGCTCGGCAATGCGCACCACACCGGTGCGCCCCGTGGCGCTGGAATTCAACGCGACACTCCAAGTCACCGCGCCGTTGCCCGCACCGCTCAGAGGCGAAACGCCGATCCAGGCATTCGTGTTCACCACCACCCAGTCCGGGCAGCCGCCGACCGGAACGACATTCACGGTGTTCGTCTGCGCCTCGGCGTCGGGCGCGGAAGACGTGGGCGTGATGACCGCGTTCGAGCACGGAGTGGGGTTTTGGAAGACGGTGAAGAATTGATCCCACACGTTGAACGAGCCGGTGCGTGCGGTGCTGTTCGGATTCGGCCCGACGTTGTAGCCGAAGCTGCCGGTGTTCGTGCCGAAGGCGTTCACGGTGATGGTGATCCAGGGATTGGTGTTGTTGACGAACCAGGTGCAGCCCGAGCTGCCCGGGATCGGCAGCACGTCCACCTTGCCGGTCGAGCCGGCAAAACCGTGCAACCGGTTCGTGGGCGAAAGCTCGTAGAGGCAGCTCGCGGGATTCTGGCTGATGGTCGTGGTGCGGTTCGCGATGTTGACCACGCCGGTGCGCCAGAGCGGCGTCCAGTTCGCCGCCACATAATACGGCACCGCGCCGGTGCTCACGCCGCTGAAACTGCCGGGGAAAGTGATCCAATCGTTCGTCGTCGTGGCCGTCCACGCGCAATTCGTCGCCGCCGTCACTTGAATTGGATTGGGCGGATTGCCCGGTCCCGCGCCCGCCGCGCCGTGATTCCGGCTGATGGGCGACACCGCGTAATTACAGGGCACACCGTTCTGCGTGAGGTTGAAGGTCGCCCCGCTCACGACGAGAAAGCCGCCGCGCGCGATGGAGTCCAAATTCGCCGACACCGCGTAGGACACCGTGCCCGTGCCCGTGCCGCTCGCGCCGGAGAGAATCGTGACCCACGGATTCGTGTTCACGACCGTCCAGGTGCAGCCGAGGCCGGCGTTCACCGTGAAGCTGTTCGTCGTCGCGCCGTTGCCAGGATTGCTCCCACTCGGGGCAATCGAGTACGTGCAGGCGGCCTGCGCCGACGCCACACCCAACGCGGCCAGCACCAGGCCTAACCACCACTTTGCTTCCAATGACTTGCTCATGTTTCGATTTCGTTTAACTGCCAAAAAACTTTGAACTCTGAACTTTGAACGGCGCGGCCCGCGTTCGAAGTTCAAAGTTCGACCGTTCCAAGTTCAAAGCTTCCGGGTCCACCCTCACTGCTTCACGGCCCGGTAAAATCTCTGCGCGATGTTCGTAACCGGCGCGTCCGTGAACTCCAGCAGACCCGCCGTGTTCGTGATCGTCCGCACCGTCTCCCAGCTCTGGAGGTCGAGCGACCGCTGCACGAGCCACACGCCCGCCGGGCCGGCCATCCGAAGGCTCACTTCGCCATCGGACTCCCGGACCAGGCTGCTGAACTGGAACTCCGTCCCGCCCACCACCGTCACTTCGCCATCCGTAAAATTCGCCGGCAACGACTGCGCCCCGACACCCGAGGATCCGGAGTCCGAAATTTCCCGCGCCACCGGCGCATCATCAAACGTCAAAGGCGTCACGACCGTGTTACTCCCGGCTGCGGCGGCAAAACACAGGTCCGCCAGCGCGCGCCGTCCCGCTTCCATCGTCACATTGGCGGGAAGAATGAACGCAATGCCCACCACGCCCGAGGCCACGCTCGACGTGTTCACGAGGAACATCGCCGCGTTCGTCGCGTCCGCGCCGCGCTGCGCCGAGATGAACGTGAGCACGTTCGTGTCGAAACGGATGCTGAAGCCGAAACCGTTCTCGTCGCCCTGTGCGTCGAACATCACCGGGAAACAATTCGTCGCCCCGCGCGCCACCGCGGCATTGGTGAAAGAAAGGTTCCGTAGCGTGCCACTCTTCTGAGCTTGAACCTTGGCCTTTGGACCTTGGACCAGTGAGGGTGCGCAGTCCTGCATCAGCACACGCGCATCGAGTCCCGCCGCGTAACGGCCGGCCTGCACCCAGTCAATCGTGCTCAAAATTCCATCGCCGCAAGTGTTGCGCGGCGCGCAGTCCGCGCGGTTCGTCTCGCACGCGTCCGTGGCCGTCGCGAGTCCGGCGACGAAGAGACCAATCTGCACCCAGTCCGTGATGCCGTTCACGCCGTTGGGGTTGCCGCGCGGCACCACGTCGCCCTTGTAGCCGCCGCACGCGAGGCCGTCGTTGATGATGACCGTGAAACTTTGCGTCGCGCTCAGGCCCAGGCTGTCTGTGGCGGTGATGACGACCCAATTGGAACTCGGGGCCTGCGCCGGCATCGCCACGAAGGTGAACAGTCCGTTGCCATCCAGAGCCGCGCCCGCCAGCGAAGTGGCCATGCCGTAGGAAACCGTCTGCGCCGGCAAATCCAAATCCGTCGCCGCCAGCGAGAAACTCAGCAGCGTGTTTGTGTACGTTACTTGCGCTCCCACCGCCGGCAGGATCGGCGCGCGGTTGCTCTCGTTCACGGTGATTTGGAAATTCTTCTGGTCGAAAAGCGACGGCGTGCCGTTGTCCGTGACGCGGACGGTGATCACATACACGCCCGGCCCGTGCTGCTCCAACGTCTGCCAGGTGAACAGGCCGCTCGTCGGATGCAACGTCGCGCCCTCCGGCAAATTCGGCGACGTGTACGTCAGCGCCTGCGCCGGCAAGTCCGCGTCCGTGCCGAGATTCGTGAACGTGATCAGCGCGCCCTCGTTCACCACGCGGTTCGCGGGCGGCGCCAGCGCGGGCGCGAAACCGTTGTTCCCCACCACGTTGTTCGTGCGCGGCGTGCTCGCCGTCATGCTCACAAAACCGCCGCCCGTGTTCCCGTCCGGGAAACGCCCCTGCGTCACATTGTCCGCCTGCGCGCCAAAGCTGAACGCGTCCACGCGCTGCTGGTTCGGACTGTAAAGCCCGATGAAATCCCCGCCCTTCGACAGTTTGAAATTCGCGTGCAACGCCGTCGCGCTCACATTCGTGCCCGACGTGCCGTCCGCCCAGACAAGCAGGAAACTGTGCGGCGCCAGCACCGCCAGCGGCGTGTTCGGGATGCGCCACTTGTTCTTGTTCCCCTCGTCATCCGTCATGAAATAGCCGCCCAAATCCACCGGCACCTCGCTGAAGTTGTAGAGTTCCACCCAATCCTCAAACCCGCCCGTGACCGGATTGGTGATCGTGGCCGTGTTCCCCGCCATCCACTCGTTGATCAAGACCGGCGCAGGCGAAGGACTGTTCGTGTCCCCCGGCGTGGGCGTGAACATGAGCTGGCGCGCAAACAACTGCCCGTCCGGCACGCTGCCATAGGACACATCGTTGTTCACGTTCGAGTAATTGATGTAGTCGAGAATCTGGTTCGAGCGCGACAGCACGAGGGACCCGCTCAACGCCTCCAGCCGGAACGACGTGTGCAACACCGCGCCCGTGGTGAACTGCGGACGCCCGTCCGCGAAGATCACGCGGAACTGCCCCGGCAACATCACGCTCCCGTTCGGGAAATTCCACGCGCCCAGATTCGTGTAACTCTTCGACAGCGCATAACCCGTCAGGTCCAGCGTGTTCGTGCTGCTGTTGAAAATTTCCAGCCACGGCTGATTCGTCCCCGTGTTGTCCAGCAACGTCGCCACGTTGTTCGGCTGCACCTCGTTGAGCCAGAGCAGCGGATACGGCGCGACCGCGCGCGCCACCGAGTTGTTCGTGCCCGGCGTCGCGTAGAACAGCCGCGCCGCCACATTCGTCACCGGCTGACTGCTGCCCGAGGTCGCGCCAAACCGCGCCGTCAACGTCAGCGTGTTCGTCACCGGCTTATACCAGAAGCTCAACGTATAATTGCTCGACGTGTTCAACGCGGGTGAAATGTCCTGATACAAATAGAGCGACGCACTGCCCGCCACCGTGGGCGCGAGCCGCAAACTGTTCGTGCCCGAGCGCGCCCAGGTGTTCGTAGAAACGGTGCCGCCCGCGTAGCTCCCGTTGAACGCCCACGACGGCGTCACGTTCGTCTCGAAACTCGGGTTCTTCACCAGATTGCTCCCCGCCCCCGCCGCCGCGCCCAGCACCAGTTGCACATCATCAATAAAAACCTCGCCCGCCGCGTTCAGCCAGAGCGCCAGGCGGTTCCCGTTCGGCACGCCCGTGAGGCTCACGAAACGCCAGTCCGCCGCGCCCTCCCAGTTGCTGACCCGCGCGTGGTCCTGGGTGAGGTCCACGAGCTGGAGCGAGACGCCGCTGTTCGTTAACGCCGCCGCCTCCGACCACGGGGCGCGCGCCTCATACTTCACGCGGCTGAGGATCGTGTCCGGCAAGTTCGTGCTCGCCGCCACCTTCACGAGCGAGAGCGACTCACCATCCTTGTCCAAGCCGCCGGGATACTCGCCGACGACCGTGGCGGCCGCCGCCGGGCCGTAAGCCGAGGCAAAGGCCGCCGTGTCCTTGACCACCGTGAGATAAGACAGCGGATGGATGAAAGACGAGGCTGGGAAATTAAAATCCAGGCCGTTCAAGCGATAGCCGCCGAGACCGAAGGTGGTGTTCGTGGAGCGGTTGAAAATCTCGACGTAATGCGCGTTGGTGATCTTGGGCTGGAACATGATTTCATTGATGACCAGGCTCTCCTCCGGCTTCGACACGGGGCCGTTAAAATAGACCGTGATGGTGCGGGTGGAATTTGCGAGCAGATTGCTCTTTGCATCATAGCCGCGCACGGTGAACAGATTCGTAGCCCCCGAGAGCGGCAGGCGCACCGACCAGTTCGTGACCGACGACCAGAGCAGCGGATAGACGATGCCGTTGATGGTGATGATGCGCGCGCCGAAGGGAGCCGCGCCCGTGAGCGTGACCAGCGTGCTGGCATTGGTAAAATTCACCCCGCCATTGGCCGTGATCGAGAAAGGCGACTTGTTCTCCGACAAGGTTTGCAAAATGAAATCGCGGCGGATGCCGAGGAAGTCCTTCATCTGCTGGGGCGCGTTGGCCGCGATGCCTGCCGACTGGAACGCGGCGAATTTCGCATCCATGACCGGATGCAAGACCGACGGACGGAGCGGCCCATGCGCGCCGTCTTCGAGCGCCTGCCAATAAGTGCGGAGCACATACGGATGCAGGAAGAGATTCGAGATGGGCGGGTCGGTGAAATCAAAGAGCGGATCCACGGGCGTGCCGAGATACGCCGCATCAATGTCCCAGATCAAAAACTTCCATTTGTCGCCGCCGGGCTTGGAAAGGAACGAGTTCTGCGCGCCCGCCTTGCTGTCCGTGCCGTCAATACGGCGCGCGCCATAGAGGTCCGTGTTGTTCAAGATGCGCTCGGCGGCGAAGGCGCGGGCGAAGCTGGTGACATCCACGACGGGGAAGACGGAGGCGGCATAAGCGTCGCCGGTGTTCGTGGTCTTGAGCGTGTCCACGAGGTGAAAGAGG
>JANOAY010000660.1:0-10064 GCA_031411375.1 Pedosphaera sp.
TGAAGAGCGCGGTGGCCCACCTGCTGCCCTACATCGAGGAAGAGAAGAAGCTCTTGATCGAAGGCGGCGGCGAGGCCAAGCCCAAGGGCATCACGTTCATCCAGCGCGGCATCGGCGACGTGCTGGTGGGCTGGGAGAACGAGGCGTATCTCGCACTCAAGGAATACGGCGGCGACAAGTTCGAGATCGTGAATCCGTCGCTGAGCATTCTCGCCGAACCGCCGGTCGCGGTGGTGGAGAAGGTGGCGAAGAAGAAAGGCAGCGAGGTGGTGGCCAAGGCGTATCTCGAATACCTCTACTCGGACGCAGGCCAGGAAATCGCGGCGAAGAATTTCTACCGCCCGCGCAACGAAGCCACCGCGAAAAAGTACGAGGCGCAGTTTCCGAAACTGAAACTCATCACCATTGATGAAGTGTTCGGCGGCTGGGCCAAGGCGCAGCAAACGCACTTTGCCGACGGCGGCGTGTTCGACGACATCCAGCGCGCCAGCAAATAACGAGAACCCGCGAGTGACCCACGGGGCGGGTGACAGCACGCTGACACCCGCTCCGTCTCGCAAGACAAACGATGAAAACCACCTTAAGTCTTCCCTATCTGAACGCGCGCCCGGTGGCGCCGCCCGCGCCCACGGTGCCCACGGGTTTTCTCTCGCCCTTCGACGAAATCGCCGCGCAGTCCGACTACCTGATCGCCAAGCCGCTTGTGGAGTTTGAGCACGCGGGGCAGCGGCATCAGATTCCGCGCTACGTCTTCCTGGGGCCGCGCGGCGGCGGCGACACCATCCGCCTCGGCATCTTCGCGACCATCCACGGCGACGAGCCGGAGGGGGCGCTCGGTCTCGTGCGCTTCCTGCACGCGCTGGAGAAGAATCCCGATCTGGCGCGCGGCTACGCGCTCTTCATTTACCCCGTGTGCAATCCGACCGGCTTCGCGGACCGTACGCGCCACTCGCGCACGGGCGTGGATTTGAACCGTGAATTTTGGATCAACTCCGAGCACCCCGAGGTGCGCGCGCTGGAAACGGAAATCTGGACGCACGCTTTTCACGGCATCGTGACGCTGCACTCAGACGACACGAGCGATGGACTTTATGGTTTCGTGAATGGCGCGGTGCTCTCCGAGTATCTGCTCGAACCGGCCTTGCGCGCGGCGGAGCATTTTCTGCCTCGCAACCAGCGCGGCACCATTGACGGCTTCCCGGCGAATCGCGGCATCATCAACTCCTGCTACAATGGCGTGCTCAAGTCGCCGCAAGGGCTGACGCATCCGCCGTTTGAAATCACCTTCGAGACGCCGCAGCGGCTCGCGCCCCACTTGCAGGTCGAGGCGGTGAATACGGCGCTCCACAGCATCCTCACCGAATACCGAACCATCATCTCGGTGGCGCAGAACATTTGAGCGCATTGCCCATAGAAATTGTTTCTCTGTCCGCGTGGGTTCTGATTCGATGACGCGCCCATGCTGAACAGGAAATTCAACGCCTTGCCAGGTTTCAACCTGACGATGGGGTTCACGCTGTTTTATCTCAGCGCGATTGTCCTCATCCCGATGGCGGCGCTGTTCCTGAAAACGGCGCAGATGTCTTGGGGCGATTTCTGGCGCGTGGTGACGACGGAGCGCGCGATGGCGGCTTACAAACTGACTTTCGGTGCCTCCCTTATCGCCGCGTGCATCAACGCCGTGTTCGGCACCATCCTCGCGTGGGTGCTGGTGCGCTACACCTTTCCTGGACGCAAGTTCATTGATGCGCTGATCGATTTTCCGTTCGCGCTGCCGACGGCCGTTGCGGGCCTGACGCTCGCCAACTTGTTCGCGGCCAACGGCTGGCTCGGAAAATATCTCGTGCCGATGGGCATCGAAGGCGCGTTCACGCCGCTCGGCGTGGTCATCGCGCTGACTTTTGTGGGCATGCCGTTCTCTGTTCGCACGCTCCAGCCGGTGCTGGAAAATCTGGATCGTGGACTCGAAGAAGCGGCGGCGACACTCGGGGCCGGGCGGTGGCGCACCTTTCTCCAAGTCATTGGGCCGAGCCTCGTGCCGACGATCATCACGGGCTTTGCGCTGTCGTTCGCGCGCGCGGTGGGCGAGTACGGCTCCATCGTTTTCATCTCCGCGAACAAACCGTTCAGCACGGAGATCGCGCCCTACCTTATCGTGTATCGTCTGGAGGATTACGATTTTCTCGGCGCAACGGCGGTGGCGGCGGTGCTGCTCGTCATCTCGTTCGTGATTCTTATTTCCATCAACTACCTCGAAGCGTGGGCGAACCGCTTCACGCGCTGACATGGCTGGCTACGTCAAAAACAACAAACGCGGACTGACCAGCGCCTCGCGGCGCGGCTCGGAGGAATCGCCGTTCGTGAAGTGGCTGCTCATCAGCGTGGCGCTGATTTTCTCCGTCGTCTTCCTGCTGCTGCCGCTCGTCAACGTCTTCGCGCAGGCCTTGAGCAAGGGCTTCGTTTATTATTTTCAGGCGCTGGCCCATCCCGACTCGTGGGCGGCGATGAAACTCACCCTGATCGTCGCGGCCATCGCCGTGCCGTGCAATGTCGTCTTCGGCATCGCGGCGGCGTGGGCGGTGGCGAAGTTCGAGTTTCGCGGCAAGTCGCTCCTCACCGCGCTGATCGATCTGCCGTTCTCCGTGTCGCCGGTCGTCGCGGGTTTGATGTATGTGCTGCTCTTCGGAATGCAGGGCTACTTCGGCTCGTGGCTGAACGACCATGATTTGAAAATCATCTACGCCGTGCCGGGCATCGTGCTGGCCACGGTGTTCATTACCTTCCCGTTCGTCGCACGGGAATTGATCCCGGTCATGCAGGCCACGGGCACGGCTCAGGAACAGGCCGCACTGACGCTGGGCGCAAGCGGTTGGAAAACCTTTTGGTACGTGACTCTGCCGTCGGTGAAGTGGGGACTGATCTACGGCATCATCCTTTGCAACGCGCGGGCGATGGGCGAATTCGGCGCGGTCTCCGTGGTCTCCGCCGGCATTGTCGGCGTGACGGAAACGATGCCGCTGCAAGTCGAGCGGCTCTACAAGGAATACAACGCCGTGGGCGCATTCGCCGTGGCCAGCCTGCTCGCGATGCTCGCGCTCGTCACGCTTGGCATCAAAACCTGGCTGGAATATCGCGCGCAGAAGGAAGAAGAAGCGGCCCAGCGTGCCGTCGAGCAACCGGTGTCCGGGAGTCAATTTTCATGAGCATCATACTCAAGAACGTCAGCAAGCATTTCGGCGACGTAAAGGCGGTGAGCAACGTGGGTTTCTCGGTCAACGAAGGCGAACTCATCGCGCTGCTCGGCCCGAGCGGCGGCGGCAAGACCACGGTTCTCCGCATGATCGCCGGCCTCGAAACGCCAACCGAGGGCGACATCTACATTCGCGGGAAGCGCGTCAACGACGTCAAAGTTCAGAAGCGCAACATCGGCTTCGTGTTCCAGAACTACGCGCTCTTCAACACCATGAACGTGTTCAAGAACGTGGCTTTCGGACTGAAGATCAAAAAGTGGAAGCCGGCCGACATCGAGGCGCGCGTTTCGGAACTGCTGGAGTTGCTCGAACTCAAGGGTTTTGAAAAACGTCTGCCGCATCAGCTCTCCGGCGGACAGCGCCAGCGCGTAGCCATCGCGCGCGCTCTCGCGCCGAAGCCCGACGTGCTGCTGCTCGACGAGCCGTTCGGCGCGGTGGACGCGAAGATTCGCCAGGAGTTGCGCGAGTGGCTGGTGCATCTGCACCACGACCTGAACGTCACCACGCTCTTCGTCACGCACGATCAGGAGGAGGCGCTGGAAGTCTCCGATCGCATTGTGATTTTTTCGCAGGGCAAGCTGGAACAAGTCGGCAGCCCCCGCGAAGTGTACGAGCAGCCGAATAGCGAGTTCGTGGCCCGCTTCATCGGCGTGATGAACGTGCTCGAATGCGAAGTGCGCGGCGGCGTGGCGCGGTTGAACGAACTGGAATTCCCCGCGCACGGCGTGGCGGACGGGCAGAAGCTGCGCCTCGGTTTCCGTCCCTACTCGGTGCAAATTTCCCCCGAGCTGGACGCCTTCCGCTATCAGGCGGTGCTGCGCCACACCTACTTCCTCGGCATCATGCTGCGGGTGGAAATCGAGTTGCCGAGCGGCCTCATTCTGCGCTCGCGCATGACCAAGGAAGAATACGCGCGCCTCAACTTGAGTGACGGCACACCAGTCTCTTTCCAAATCCGCAACTACCGCGTGCTGGGCAGCGACGATGGCAAGATGAGCGCGGAAGTTTCCGTCAGCCACCAGATCGGCGCGAACTTGGGCGAGGGGATTTAGCCGGGCCGCAATAGCTCAACGGCTTGGCCTGGAACTGGAAGCGGGTGGGAACAGAAAAACGCCGCCGGGGAAACCGGGGCGTGTTCACGGGACAAAAATCAGGGGCGGCTCAGGCCGCTTCGCGCAATTCAGCCTCCGAACTTTCGTAGTGCGGCGTCGGGCGTTTCGCGGCCAGCGCGAGGGCCGACATGAGCAACGCCGAACCGCCGAGCCAGATTCCGCCGATGATGTAAACGATTGTCATGCTGCGCGCTCTCGCAGCGTTCGTGCCGAGTCCGCCTGCGCTTGCGCTCGCGCCGTAGTTGTCCACCGGCGGGACATTCGGTGTCCTCGGTGTCCCATCCCCGTACAAATGCGGATTGCATTCCCGAGCATATTTTCCAAAGCTCTAAGCGTCCGAAAAATCAAATCGCACAATCATGTGGCCCCGGCAGAAACCTGAGATCGAGTTGCCCGCCCTGCGTCCTAGTGACGAGGGGGTCGGCGCCGGCTCGCCGTCCTTTCAGATGAGGCGCGTTCCGCGCCGGTCTTGGCCCATGCGCTTCGCCGTCGTCACGCTGCTCTGCGCGCTGGCCGGTTTGAGTTACGCCTTTTTCACACGCCCTCACGCTGCTTCTGTTCGCCTGTTCGCGTTTGAACGCCGCTTCGGCACCAAGGCCGAGGTGGCGGACTTTTCTGCTTCGGTCACGGCGGGGAATGCGCTCGCGCGACTGAAGGCCAAGCTGCCGCCGGGAATTTCCACCCAGAATCTCCAAGACCGTTGCCAAGTCATCATCGAGCCGGGGCAATCCTTCCTGACCGCCACCGTCACGGCGGATGATGACGCCTCGGCACGCGTGCTGGCGGAAGATTTCGCCGCGCATGTCGCGCGCTGTGCGGATGAATGGGTTGCGCAACGTGGTGAGGAAGGCGAACGCCAGATCGCCGCCGCGCAACGTCGCTTGCAGGAACTCCGCACGCGCCTCGGCGATGCCTCGCCCGCCGTGGTCGCCGCTGTAACCAGCACGCCCGTGCTGGCGGAAGAGGCGGCTAGCGCGGAGACCCTGGCCTTGCGCGCGGTGCAGTTGGAACTCGCGCAGGCGCTGACGCGCTTCACAGAAGAGCATCCGCGTGTGAAGGAACTGCGCGCGTCCATCGCGGCGTTGCAACGTGAGATTTCCAAACAGTCGCCAGCGCCAACGTCGGTCGTGGCGAAAAAAGATTCTGCCGTCGCCGCGCCCGTGAAACCCGCATCCAAGACCGCCGCCAACGAAGTCGAACTCGCGCGCGTGAAGGCCGAATATTCCGCCCTCAGCGCCTATCGCGATCAGCTCATCCAGTCGCGCGTGGTGACGGGTGGACAAGACTCTGAGAAGTGGCGGCAGGCCGAGCAGGTCGCCGTCGTGCGCGTCACGGAAACGTCGCGGCTTCTTTCGCACTACGCGATGGGCGCGCTGATCGGGCTGGGACTGGCCGCGATGGGCTGCGGCTTGAGCCGTCGTCGCCGTGTGATTCACAACCGCAGCGCGATGGAAGAAGCCACGCAGCTTCCCGTACTGGCCGTGGTGCCGGACTTGAAGGGCTTGTCCGTGGCTCAGAAAGATTATTGGGCCGTCGAGACGCTGAACCTGATTCGCGGCGCAGCACGCGCGGATCGGCGCGGCTGTTTTGTCTGCGGGATCATTTCCGCGACGAATGGCGAGGGCCGTTCCACCGTGATTGATTTGCTGGCCAACGCCGGCCTGCGCACCGGCAACCGCGTACTCGTGGTGCCGACACCGGATTTCTCCCAGCCAGGCAACACCGTCGTGACACCGCCGCCGACCAAGGATGTCGTGGCCGTGGCGCGGCAGACGCTGATGCTCGAAGCGGGGAACAACGCGCTGCCTGTGCATTGGGAACGCGCCTTCTCGACGTGGCAGCACGAGGAGAACGCGCTGGTGCTCGTCGAACTGCCGCCCGCCACGACAGCGGACGCGCTGGTCTATTCCAGCGGCGTGCCGAACGTGCTCTGGCTCGGCGCGGCGCGCGTGGCCGATTCCGAAACCACGACGCGCTGCGTGAACAGTCTGCGAAACTCTGGCTGCCATCTGATTGGCGCCGCCTTGAATATGTGTGCCTCCATCCAAAAACGTGCGGCTCTCTGGGCCGTGCTCGCGGCCTCTCTCGCCGCGCTCTCGACCGCGACCGCGCAGGAGCCGTCCGCCACGGCCACCGCCGCGCCGACCAATGGCATCTCTGCCACCAAGTCGCCCGTGCTCGCGCCGTGGCAGGAGCGGCTCACGCTCGGCTCCGGCGACGCGCTGGAGATCAGCCTCTACGGCCAGAAGGACACCACGCGCCAGATCGTGATCGGGCCGGACGGGCGCTTCAGTTTCTTGCAGGCGATGGATGTGACGGGCACGGGCCTGACCGTCGATGAGTTGCGCGCGCATCTCGAACAAGTGCTGATGAAGTTTCATCTCGCGCCGCGCGTGGTCATTTCGCCCGCCGCGTTCCGCAGTAAAAAATATTATATCCTCGGCAACGTCCAGGGCCGCGGCGCGTTTCCGCTCGACAAGCCTATGACCATCGTCGAGGCCGTGGCGCGCGCGCAGGGTTTCGTCGTGGCGTCGCCGCAGCGCAGCAGTTTCACGCTCACGGATTTCTCGCAGGCCTTCCTGATGCGGCGGCAGGCCGACGGCAATTTCACGCGCGAGCCGGTGGATTTTGAAAGCCTCTTCCAGCGCGGCGAGTTGCAGCACAACAAGCTGCTTGCGCCGGATGATTACCTCTATTTCCCGCCCACGGGCCTGGAGGAAGTGTATGTGCTCGGCGCCGTCCCCGGCACCGGCCCGCTGCCCTACTCGAAAGACCTCACGGTGCTGGGCGCGATTGCCGGCCGCGGCGGCTTCACCGACGCGGCGTGGAAAGAGCGCGTCCTCGTGGTGCGCGGCAGCCTCAACAAGCCCGAGACCTTCGTGGTCAACATGGGCAAGACGCTGCGCGCGGTGGAAAAGGATTTCGCGTTGCAACCCAAGGACATCATCTACGTCGCGCGCAAGCCGTGGGCCAAGGCGGAGGAACTGCTCGAAGCCGCCTCCTCCGACTTCGTGCGCGCCATCGCCGTCAGTTGGACCGGCAAACAAATCGGACCTCTTACCAAATGAAACCGTTCTTTGTTCTCCTCACCTTGTTGCTGGTCGTGACCGGCTGCCGCACGCGCGGGCCGAAATTTGATCCGCTCGCGCCCGCCGGATTCGATACCGACTTCTCCTCCGCCGGCCTGACCAACCGCATTGATCCTTCGATGCTCAAAGCCTCAACTGATCCGTTCCGCCTCGGCCCCGGCGACGTGATCGAGATCGAAACTATCGGCGAGGCGAAGAGCACCGTCGTCGTGCCGGTCGGCCCGGATGGAAAAATTTATTACAACCTGCTGCCCGCTCTCTCCGTGTGGGGACTATCGCTTGCCGAGACGCGCGCGCTGGTGCAGCGCGAGATGGCGAAGTTCACGCGCGCCATGCCGGAACTGGTGATCAACTTGCGCGGGGTCGCCAGCAAGCGCGTGTGGGTGCTCGGTGAGGTGAATGCGCCCGGCGTCTATTCGCTGGCCATGCCCACGACGCTGCTTGATGCGCTGGCCGCGTCCGGCAGTTCGCAGGGCGCGCAGAGCAGCGCAAACAATAGCAACGGCGGCGGCGACGCCGCGGGACGCGGCGGACGCGGGCGCGGCATTGATGACGGCTCGGCGGATTACTCGCGCAGCTTCGTCCTCCGCAATGGCAAGCGCCTGCCCGTGGATTTCGACCGCCTGCTCAAGGGCGGCGATCTGACGCAGAACATTTTCCTCGAACCGGACGACTTCATCTTCGTGCGCCCTGTCGAACTGGCGAACATCTATCTCCTCGGCGCGGTCGGCGCCCCGCAGATTTTTCCCTACCGCCGCGATCTGACCGTGAGCGACCTGCTCATCACCGCCGGCGGCACCGTGAAGTATGCGCAGGGCGGCCGCGTGGTCATCGTGCGCGGCGGCCTGACCGATCCGAAGATCGCGATGGTTGATTACCACGCCATCGTGACCGGCCAGCAGGTCAACGTGCGCCTCCAGCCCGGCGACATTGTGTATGTGCCGTTCACGCCGTTCCGCCGGCTCGCGCAACTCGTGGAGGAAGTGGTGGATCAATTCGTCCGCACCGTGGCCGTGAACGAGGCGACCTTCATCGTGACGGATCGGGACCAACCCGTGACCATCAGCGCGCCTGGATTCAACAGCGGGATCTACGGCACGAAGTAGGCGGGAGCCTGGGAGCGCCGGCGTCCTGGCCGGCGCGGTGGCAGTGGTCGCGCCGCGACCACTCGGGCCGCGTTCAGCGGGCCGCCCGAACTCGCCCGCGTCGTTGCCCGTTTATGGCACCGCTGATTGCAGCGCGACCAGTGCCACCACGCCGTTCACCGCTTGAAGAACTCCACTACCAGCACGCCAATCGGCGTGCCGATGACGTAGCCCCACAGGCCGATGAGCAGTCCCGGCAGCACGAGGCGCGGCCAGCCGGAACTGATCGCCATCGCCGCCGCCGTGGCCGGTCCGCCGAGCGTGGCGTTCATCGCGAGCAGCAGTTCTTCCAAGTTCAGGCGCAGCAGTTTTCCGGCGGCGAGCGTGAAGGCCACGTTCATCACCGCGATGATGGTGCAGAAAAGAAAGAGCAGCGGCGCCTGCTTCAGTACGGTCATCAGATCGGCGGGCAGGCCGAGCGTGAAAAGAAACAGCATCAGCAGATACGCGCCGAATTCCTCCGGGCCGTTCAGCTTCGCAATCCAACGCGCGAAAAGCGTGGCGCAGAGCAGCGAGACGCCGGTGAGCAGCACGAACCGGTTGGTGCAGAGCACGACAAGCATTTGCATTCCCACACCGGACTGCGACGTGTCACCCAAGGCGATTTTTGCGAAGCGACTGAGTCCGCTCGCCACGGCCACGATCGCGAAGGAGATGGCGAAGGACTTCGCCACATCGAGCAGCGAGATTTCTTTCCGCTGCCAGTGTTTGGCCGCGAGATTTTCTGCTTCCGCTGAATTCGATTCGAGCGAGTGCGGATGCGGGTAGTGCGCTCGAAACCAGCGGCTCGCCCCGATGCTGAGAATGATGATGAAGAATCCCGCCATGACGAAATTGTCCGCCACGACGAGCGGGCTGTAGAGATTTCCGGGCACGTTGTAGCTCGCCTTCACGGCCAGCATGTTCACGCCGCCGCCGATGTAGCTCGCCGCCATCAGGCCCGCCGCGTGCGCGGTGTCAGTCGCGCCAATCCGGTCGTGCAACAACCACACGGCCAGCACCGTGCCAATCAGCGTGCCGAGGGCCGCGAGATGAAAGGCCACGAGCAGTTTCCAGCCGGCGCGAAAAATTTCCCGCAGATTCGCGCGAAACAGCAGCAGCGGAATCGCCAGCGGCACCAGCCAGTCGCCGACAAAATCATACGCGGGCGCTTCCGTGGGGACGAGGCGCGTGTTCGAGAGCAGCATCGCCATGAGCAGCGCGAGCACGGGCGCGCTGAGTTTTGCCGCCCAGCGGAAAGTTAGCTCCAGCCAGATGGCGAGTGCGGTGCCGAGGGCGATCAGCGCCCAGAGCGTGGCGTGGTCGGTGGGGGCGATGAGTGTGGTCATTTCAAGAGCGGGGGTTGAAACGGTGGTTCCCGGACAATGAAGGAAGATGACTTCTCACGGGCCGTGACTCTGGCGACGTGGCGCGCGCGTGACAAGGACGGCGAAGCTCAGACGGAGCGCGGCTGTGGCGCAGCCCAGC
>JANOAY010000661.1:0-5128 GCA_031411375.1 Pedosphaera sp.
TGGCGGGGGGGCCGGGCAGCCAGAGCACGCTGGTGGATTGGAGCCTGGATGTGAATCCCGTGCCGGAACCGGTCAATGTTGCGCTGGGCGCGTTTGGTCTTCTCGCCGGCCTCACCGCAGCAGGACGCCGGTGGCTCCGCCAGCGTCAGACGCGTTCCGGAAAAAGCTGATTCCGTCGTATTCGTAGCTGCGATTGAAACGGTCGAGCGCCGCGTTCGTGTCCGCCGCCACCACGCGCCCGTGCATGACGAAGAGGCCGAGGAGCGCGGGGATTTCCTTCTTGTGAATCAGGTTGTCGAAGACCACATCCGCGCGATAGCCGCCGCCATCCTGCAAGACCATGAAGGGCGCGGGCTTCGACTGGTCGAGCTGCTTGGGGATGTAGAGCGTGTAACTGCGCGTGGTGCCGGGGAAGATTTTGCTGCCCGCGAACGTGCCGCGAATGCGCTCGCCCTTCGGCGCGTCGTCCTGCGGTTTGGAATCCGGCCCGAGGGGATAAGGATTCTCGGCGGCGAAAGACGGCAGGAAAAAAAGCAAAGCAAGCGCGAGCGCGGCGTGGAGTGATTTCATGCGCGGGATTGTTGGGAAACGCGGAGGGATGTCAGTACAAAAAGCGGCAAGACGCCTTCCGCTGATGTCCGAGGGGGCCCGCAGGGCCTGCCACTTCATGTTTACCCGGTTGCAACCGATAGATACGCACATGGAAAACGATGGCAGACCATTTTTTGAGAATTCGCACGTCGCTCGCGAAACAGACTTACGTCGTGGCCTAACCGTGCTCTTTTTGAAATGTGTGGTGAGGTCGTGCTTCTATGCATAGGCTTCCTTGGCCTGTCGGTTGCGAAATCCCCAGCGAACAAATGGTTCACCCATGATTTGTACCCGTGCAGCCGCATTATGATGAGATACTTTTTTCGAGCCGTGGTTGGCGCGCTGGGCCTGCTGGTTTTGACCGGCCAGGCCCATGCCCTGTCCATCACGCGGACTTCCGATTCGGTCTTGTACATCGACGTGTCGGCGAATGTGTTTTGCTCCTACACTTCGTACCAGATCGTGAACAACGACGCGGTCGCCTACACGAATCTCTGGGTCAAAATGGATTCGTTCAGCAGCACGATTCTGAAGCTCGGCGGCGGCGGCGCGGGCCAGTTCAACCTCGGCTCGATGGCGGTGAACCAGACCAACACGGTTTTTTTCTACGTTCAGGCCTCCAACACCACGGCCACTGCGCAGAGTCACGCCATCCGCATCTTTCGTGGCCGGCCCGATGTCGGCACGCAACTGACCAACCAAACCTTCACGCTCACGGTGGACAGTGCTGGCCAGAACAGCTCCTCCAAGATCACCGGGTCCAGCGTCCAGCCGAACCCCGCAACGGTGGGCGGCTCGATGCAGATCACGATTTCCGGAACCACCGGACAAATCGGCGGGGCGAACAAAGCCAACTTCACGCCGGCTGTTTACACCAACTGGGATGCCGCCTCCTATCAACTGGTGTCGTGCTCGGTCGATGTCTCGGGAGGCAACAGCGGCAGCTACTCGAACGCGCTGGTGATCAGCTTTGGCAGCAGTGCGGACACCGCCTACACGGCCAAGTATTGGTTCCGGGCCATTGCCATCACGACCACCAATCAACTTAGCCCGCTGACCTTCGTCAGTGGCGGCGGCGGAAATTACTCCCATGCCGCGCCGCCGGCCGCCGGCATTCTCGCGACCATCCTGCCCGCGACCAACCAGACCACGCTGGCCCACTTCGCCAGCGTCGCGCAGCTTTACACCAACGAACTGGTGACCTTCACCGCGCGCTTCACCAACAGCAGCGCCACGGCGGTTCAGCTCGACGCAATTGTGAGCACGCTGCCCGCAGGCTTCAGCTACGTCACGAACACCGCGCGCTTCAATGGCGGCATCGCGGCCAATCCTGCCATCAGCAATCAGGTGCTGACCTGGTCCGAGCCATACACTCTGCCGGGCACCACGAACCGGGACTTCACCTTTCAAGCGATGCCCAGCACGAATGGTTTCGCCACCAATTCCCTGGTGGCCTTCGTGAAGGACACGCAGATCGATACCACGATCTTGACCACGGACAATTCTCCGGGCCGGGCCACGGTGCGGGTGTTGCTGGAGCCGCGCGCGACCAATGATTCGGCGACCACGCTGGAGGATGTCGCCGTCACCGTGCCCGCGCCGGGCGTGCTCGCCAATGACAGCGAGCCGAATGGTTTCACCCTCAGCGTCGCCAGTTACACCCAGCCTGTTTCCGGGTCGGTGATTGTGAATGCCAACGGTTCCTTCACCTACACGCCCACCACGAACCTGAACGGCTCCGACAGTTTCACCTACACGCTCACGAACGGGAACGCTCGGGCTTCCACTGCCACCGTCAATCTCACCGTGACGGCGGTGAACGACGCGCCCACGCTGGCGGCGATTGGCAACGTCGGCATCCTCGAAGACGCAGGCACCCAAGTGGTGAATCTTTCCGGCATCTCCACAGGCGCGGCCAACGAAAGCCAGACGGTGAGCGTCACGGCCACGTCGAGCAATCCGTCGCTCGTTCCGAATCCCACCGTGGCGTACACGAGTCCTAATGCGAGCGGCACGCTGTCCTTCTCGCCGGCGGCCAATGCGTTTGGCACGGCGACCATCACCGTCATCGTCCAAGACAACGGCGGCACGGCCAACGGTGGCGTGGCCGCTGTCACCAACACTTTTACCGTCACTGTCACTTCCGTGAATGATGCACCCACCCTGGCCGCGATCAGTAACGTCACCACGAATGAGGATGCGGGAGCACAGGTGGTGAATCTCTCGGGCGTCTCGGCCGGTTCTGGCGATGGCGCGCAGGTGCTGACGATCTCGGCCAGCTCCAGCAATCCGTCGCTCGTTCCAAATCCCACCGTGACTTACACGAGTCCGAATGCGACGGGCACGCTGACGTTCACGCCGGTAGCCAATGCCTTTGGCAGTTGCACCATCACCGTCATCGTTCAGGACAACGGCGGCACGGCCAATGGCGGTGTCGCCGCTGTGACCAACACCTTCACGGTCACCATCAATCCCGTGAACGACGCTCCGACACTGGCGACGCTGGCCAACCTCACCCTCACGGAAGGCGCTGGCTTGCAGACGGTGAATCTCAGCGGCGTCTCTCCGGGCGGAGCCGGCGAGGTTCAGGTGTTGAGTATCACGGCGAGTTCGAGCAACCCGTCGCTCATTCCCAATCCTTCCATCACCTACACCAGTCCCAATACGACGGGCACGCTGACGTTCACTCCGGCAGGTGGAGCCATCGGCACGAGCGTCGTCACTGTTGTCGTTCAGGACGATGGCGGCACAACAAGCGGCGGGGTAGCCGCGACGACCAACACCTTCACCGTCACAGTGCTGATCCAGACGAACGTCTGGAATACCGGAGGGAGCCTCACCGCCGGCATCACCAACGCGACGGCGACCGCCGGGATTGGCTACGCCGTGACCGCTTACACGGGTGTGCTCGAAGTGCAGGCCAGCAGCGGCAACCCCTTTGTCATCCGCCCGGTTTCCTTCGCCGGTGCGACCGCGGGAGGGGCCACAAACTTCAGCAACGTCACCAATTATTCGTTCACCATCGCCACGACCACGCGCGGCGTGACGGGCTTTGCGACGAACAAGTTCGTCGTCGATGCCAGTTCCTTCTCGAACGATCTCGCGGGTGGCACTTTTTACGTGGCCTTGTCCGCCGACAGCAATTCCGTGCTCCTCCTATTCACGAATAATAACGCGCCTACCGCCATTGCCGCGAGCTACGGACGCGCTTGGGGCACGGCGCTGCGTCTTTCGATCAGTTCGTTGCTGGCGAATTTCACGAGCGACGTGGATGGCGACGGACGCGCTTTGTTGTCCACGCCGGTCAGCACCAATGGGTCTTCGATTACGACCAATGCGAGTTTCATCCTGTTTTCGCCCACGAACAATTTCGCCGAGAGTTTCGCCTACGTGGTGCGCGACACGCGCGCGTATCGCGCGGGGGACACGGTTCGCACAGCCACGAACTGGATCACCGTCAACGTCACCAATGCGGTTAGCGCCGCGCAATCCATCAGCACCAGTGGCGGTGGGATTGTGCTCAGGCTCGCGGGCGTGCCGGGCTTTGCCTACGCCGTGGAACGCGCCACGAATGTGAGCGGGCCTTGGACTGTTCTCGCCACGACCAACGCGCCAGCCGCAGGGGTGTGGGAGGTCACTGATCCTAATCCCCCGTCGCCCACGGGATTTTATCGAACCAAGCAGTACTGACATGACTACCCTCCATCGAACCATGAAACTGATCTTTGCCGGCGCGGTCATGCTCCTGGCCCTGCTGCCGGCGCAGTCGGCGCTTTTCACCAGCGGCACGTTGAACCAGCAGATTCCGGACGGAAATCCCACGGGGTTCTCCTCCAGCCTGAATGTCAGCGGCGTGGCGGGAAATGTCGTCAGTCTCGATGTCTATCTCAACATCTCGGGCGGCTACAACGGCGACCTGTATGTGTTCCTCTCCTACAATAACCAGTCCGCCATCCTGTTGAATCGTGTGGGTCGCAGCCTGACTTCGCCGTTTGGTTATGACGACGCAGGTTTCTCCATCGTGGTGCGGGACAGCGCGGCGACGGATGTTCACACTTATGGCGGGGTGAACGGCGGCACGCTCACGGGCGCATGGCAGCCGGATGGCCGCACCGTCTCTCCACAGTTGGTCTTCGACTCCTCTCCGCGTACCGCGATGCTTGGCACCTTCAACGGCATGAATCCCAATGGCACGTGGACGTTGTTTGTCAGTGACATGGCGGGGGGGCCGGGCAGCCAGAGCACGCTGGTGGATTGGAGCCTGGATGTGAATCCCGTGCCGGAACCGGTCAATGTAGCGCTGGGCGCGTTTGGTCTTCTCGCCGGTCTCACCGCAGCAGGACGCCGGTGGTTCCGCCATCGTCAGGCGCAGGGCGGAAAAAGCTGATTCCGTCGTATTCGTAGCTGCGATTGAACCGGTCGAGCGCCGTGTTCGTGTCCGCCGCCACCATGCGCCCGTGCATGACGAAGAGGCCGACGAGCGCGGGGATTTCCTTCTTGTGAATCAGGTTGTCGAAGACCACATCCGCGCGATAGC
>JANOAY010000662.1:0-6423 GCA_031411375.1 Pedosphaera sp.
CTGATGGTCTCAGGCCGCGTGGGCGCGGCGCTGGCGGCAGAACTCGGCACCATGAAAGTGACCGAGCAGATTGATGCGCTGCGCACGCTGGCCACGCATCCGGTGGATTATCTCGTCCTGCCGCGCGTCATCGCGACCACGCTGGCGCTGCCGTTGCTCACGGCGTTTTCCATTTCGCTCGGCATCGGCGCGGCGTGGCTGCTCGGCGTCTATTTTTTCAAGATTGATGGCACTTACCTCAGGGAGCATATGCTGCACTACACGACCGCCGTGCATGTGGCGACGGGGCTGATCAAGTCCGTGGTCTATGGCGTGATCATCTCGGTGATCAGTTGCTACAAGGGCTTGCAATGCGGCGAAGGCGCGGAAGGCGTGGGCCGCGCGACGACAGAGGCCGTGGTCTATTCGTCCATCACCGTGCTGATCAGCAATTTCTTCCTCACCCTCTTCCTCAATCGCGTCCTGCCCACGTCATGATCGAAGCGCGCGAACTCAGGAAAAGTTTTGGCAAACAAACCGTCCTCGACGGCGTGAATCTCCGCATCGAGTCGGGTGAATCGGTCGTCATCATCGGGCGCAGCGGCGGCGGCAAAAGCATCCTGCTCAAACATCTCATCGGACTGATGCAGCCGGATGCGGGCGAAGTCTTGATTGATGGCGAAAGCCTCAAAGGCTTGAACGAGCGACGGCTCATTCTGGTGCGGACGAAGTTCGGCATGCTGTTCCAGAGCGCGGCGCTCTTCGACTCGATGACGGTCGCGGAAAACATCGCCTTCCCGTTGCGCCGCGAGAAAAGTCTCACGACCGAAGAACTGAACCGCCGCGTCTCGGAGGCGCTGGAGATGGTGGACCTGCCTGGCACGGAAAAGAAGAAGCCTTCCGAGCTGTCCGGCGGCATGAGGAAGCGCCTGGGGCTGGCGCGCGCCATTGTCTATCGCCCGCAGATCGTCCTCTACGACGAGCCGACCACGGGACTTGATCCGATTGTCTCCGACAGCATTGATCAGCTGATCATCCGCGTGCGCGACCGGTTGAACGTCACGAGCGTCGTCGTCACGCACGACATGCGGAGCGCGCGGCGCGTCGGCCAGCGCATCCTGATGCTGCACGAAGGAAAAATTTATGCGGAGGGAACGCCGGAGGAAATTTTCTCGTCCGCCGATCCCATCGTTCACAATTTCGTGAACGGCATTTCAACGAAAGAAGGAGTTACGCCATGAGCGAAAAAAAATACACGGCCCGCGTCGGCTGGTTCGTCTTCCTCGGCCTCGTTTTGATCGCGGCCTTGATGCTGAATTTCAGCCGCGGCGTCGGGGTCTTCAAACCGCGCTACGAAATCAACATGAGCACCCGCACCGTCGCGGGACTCAAGGAAGGCGCGGAGGTGTATCTCTCCGGCGTGAAGATCGGCAGCGTGAAGCGCATCAAGCTGGAAACGAAGAAAGCTGGCGTGCAAGTGCAGTTGACCATCCTCGAAGAATTCCCGCTGCACACGGACAGCAAGTTCATGATCGAGCAGCAGGGCGTGCTGGGCGACCAGTTTGTGAACATCGTGCCCGGCTCGCCCGAGGCGGCGCTGTTGAAGAACGGCGATGCCGTGGAAGGCACCGAGCCGTTCAACCTGAACGAAGTTGCGCAGTCGGCGAACGGGCTGATCAAACAGTTCGAGAAACTCGGCGCGACGGTGGAGAACGCTATCGAACGATTGAACACGCAGGTCTTCGACACGCGCACATTGTCCAACTTTTCGCAGACGCTGCAAAACTTTCAGGAGGTGCCGACGCACGCCGTCCAGTTGCTGGACAACGCCTCGGGCCTGATCTCGAACGCCGGTCCCGTGCTCACCCTGTCGCTCACGAACCTCCACGAGTTCTCAAGGAGGCTGAACAAAGTGGCGATGGAGGTGGAGGAAACGATTGTCACCAATCGTGCCGAACTGAACGATTCCATGAAAAATCTCCGTGACGCCACGGCGTCGATGAAAAATATGATGGCGGATCTCGAGGCCGGAAAAGGTCTCGCCGGCGGACTGCTCAAAGACGAGCAGACGCGCGCGCAGTTCTCACTCACGATCAGCAACCTGTCGATCCTGAGCAGCAATCTCGCGCGCTTCGGCATCCTGCATAAACCGAAGCAGCCCGCCTCGGAGTCTTCATGGTTCGGGGGCAAGGGTTCCAAATGAAGTCACCGTCGTCGCTCTGGGCCATCCGCCTTTTCTTTCTCAGCCTCTGCACGCTGGCCGGTTACGCCGTGAGCCAGAAGCTGCCGAACCTGATTTACAACGGACTCTACGGCACCATCATCGGCTTCGGACTCGGTTCGCTGCTCATCGCCTTGGATGAAATGCTCAAGGGTTTTTCGCTGCGCGCGTTTTCCTCGATCACTTTCGGACTGCTGCTCGGCACGTTCATCGCCTGGCTGCTCGACTCGTCGGGCCTGTTCAACGCCACGGAAGACAACACGCGCTGGGTCATCCGCCTCTGCCTCTTCCTCTCGTTCGGCTACATCGGGATCATTCTCGCCATGCGGAGCAACAAGGAGGATTTCTCACTCATCATTCCGTACGTGCGCTTCGCGTCGCAGAGCCGCCCCGAGAACCAGATTGTTTTCGACACCAGCACCATCATTGACGGCCGGATCGTGGAACTGATCGAGGCGAAACTCGTCGAGGGTCTCATCGTGGTGCCGCGCTTCGTGCTCAAGGAGATGCAATCCATCGCCGACTCACAGGACGGCACGCGCCGCGCGCGGGGACGCCGCGGACTCGACATGCTCAACCGCATCCAGCACGAGCTGGGCGTGGAGGTGAAAATTCACGAGAACGAGTTCCCCGAGGAAAAGGAAGTGGACGGCAAGCTCGTGCGGCTGACGAAAGCGTTGAACGGCAAACTGTTCACCACCGATTTCAATCTCGCGAAAGTCGCCGAACTGCAAGGCGTGCCCTGCGTCAACGTCGCCGAGATCGCGTCGAAGATGAAGATGGTCATGCTGCCGGGCGAGGTTCTGCACATCCGCATCGCCCGCGAAGGCAAAGACAAGCAACAGGGCGTGGGCTACCTGAACGACGGCACGATGATCGTCGTGAACCACGCGCACCATCTCATCGGCCAGAGCGCCTACGTGACTGTGACCAGCCTCCTGCAAACAGGCGCGGGGGTGATCATCTTCGCGGACGTGAAACAGCCGGACGCAGTGGCGGCGTGAGTGAGTTGCAGGTTGCTGGTTGCTGGTTGAAAGTTTTTTGAGCCGTCTGTTGCCGACCTGCAACTTTCAAGCAGCAACTTTTCCAAACCTAACCGGCGCTTCGTTCATGCTTCCGCGCCGGTAGCCCGCGAGGTCGAGCGTGACGTGGGCGTAGCCAAGGCGCTTCAATTCCTCCGCGACCTTCGTAAATAGATTCTCCTCCAGCAGCCGTGGGATTTCCGCAGCGCCGAGTTCGATACGCGCCAGATGAGTCACCCCGCTCGCCAGAACGGTCCCCTGCCCTCCGAGTTGATGATGCCGCACGCGCACATCGTAGAAGCCCGCGTCGCGCAGCGCATTCTCCGCGTCCTCGATCATCCGCAGCTTCTCCGGCGTCACGCGTTCGCCGTAGGGAATGCGTGAACTGAGGCAGGCCATCTGCGGCTTGTCGGCGGTGGGCAGGCCGAGTTGCGCGGAGAGCGCGCGAATCTCCGCCTTGGTGAGTCCAACTTCCTTCAGCGGGGCGCGCACTTGAAATTCTTGCGCGGCCTTGGCACCGGGCCGGTGATCCCCCACGTCGCTCGCGTTCTCGCCGTAGGCGATGACGGCAAATTTCTCCGCGCGCGCGATGGGTTCCAGTTCCGTGAACAGCTCGTGCTTGCAGAAGTAGCAACGGTTGTTCGGGTTCGCGAGATACGCCTCGTTGTTGAACTCCGCCGTCTGCACGACGCGCACGGGGATGCCGAACTGTTCCGCGACCTCCAATGCCTCACGCAGTTCACGGCGCGGCAGGCTCGGCGAATCCGCAATCACCGCCAGCGAACGATCCCCAAGAACATCCCGCGCCACGCGCGCGAGAAACACCGAGTCCACGCCGCCCGAATAGGCCACGACACACGAGCCGAACGAGCGAAGGAGCGCGCGCAGTTGTTCCAGTTTTTCCACACGCGCAACGTGCCAGCCGGGAGCGGAGATGGCAATGCGCGTTCCGGCCAAGGCAAGGTGGGTTTTGTCGCGCCGCGACAAAACAAGCCCGCGCAAAGCGGGCGGCCCGTGAGGTGTTTGATTTTGGGAACACGACGGACATTTTCGGCGGGCCGCTCTGCGCGGCTCGACTGGTCGCAGCGCGACCAGTTCCACCTTCATGCCAAGAACGCCCGCTTACACTGCAAGCGCGGACGCTGCTCCACCACTCCCCTCACTTCACCTGCACCACCGCGTTCGTCTCCGGCTTCGGCGGGGGCGGCGGCAGATCACTCGCGGAAATTTTCCTTGCCCCGCCCGACACCACAATGCGTCCGTCCGGCTCGGCACGCAGACGCGGACGCGTGCCGGTGATTTCATGCGTCTGCCGGATGATCAAATCTCCCTCCGGCGTGATGATGGCGTAGGTGAAATTTTTCTGCCCCGCCTGGAAGAGCACATGCATCTGACTGGAGTTGTCCACCGCCGACTCGGGCCGGCCCGACGAGGGCAGCGCGCCCAACGCAACCACGCGCACGATGTCCGCCTCGTTCGCTTCGGTCACGCGCGCGTAGAGTCGCGTCTCCTTGAAGAACGCCGCCTGTTGCAGCGCGAACCGCCGCACCACCGGCGGCGTGCGGCCCGGCACGCCCACTTCAGCCGTCCACACTTTCACACCCGAGATGATGTCGAACTTGCCCGGCTCCGTGGTGAACTCCTTTTCCAACTGCGCGAACTTCAGCCGCGCGCTGACCGCGAAACGTCCTGCCGTCTGCAAATCATAATAGGGCGCAAGGTCCACGCGCAGCGCCACCGACTGCGCCGATCCGATGGTGAAGGGCTTGACCGGCGGCATGACCTCCAGGGCGCGCAGCGCCTTGCCATCCGTGCCGGTGACGAGGAAGGCCAGCCACTCCGGGTCTTCGCCGAGGCGCAAGGTCTGCCCGGAGAAGTTGCTGATCTTCACGCGGCCCGTGACCGGCTCGCCGCGCAGGAACTGCTGGTCGTCGAGGACCATTTCCACATTCACCTGCGCGCGCACGACGGCGGCGCCGGCGAGCAGCACGCAAAAAAGGGCGAGGAATTGTTGCATTGGCGCAGTGTAGGGCGGCGGCGCGGTGCTGCAAGCGCAAGCTGGTCAGCGGAAAAAATGGCTGCCACCGAGGTCACGGCAGCCGGATAACTTGATAAAACCGCCGCGCCTCCGCCGAAGGCACAGAGTCCAAAAAACACTGATTGCTGCCGTGTCCTGTGAATGGCGTGCTCAGGTTCGCCCAAAAGTTGGTGGTCAGCGTGGAGCGATATTGAATCTGGTACATTTGATTCAACACTGAAGACCAGCACACCTCCACCTGCGAGAAGCGAATGGCCAGTTCTAGCGGAGGCTCGCCGATGGACACCGCGTCGAGCGCCGCGCCCCAAAGGCCGTCGTTCAACCCCGTGAACGCCAGCGTCAGCGTGGCATTGGTGGCCGTGAAATCCAGATTACGCCCGCTCCAACCCATGTTGCCTGGCGAACGCCCCGCGCCCTCAAACGTGAAGTCACGCTGCGCCGTTCCCATGCTCACCCGCAGGCTTTTCGTGGATGGCCCGCCCTCGGGATTGCCGGCCATCAGGAAGGACAGCCGGTATTTTTGCCCGACTGTGAACCCGCCGATGCTTTGGATTAAAGTGCCGCCCGAAACGCCGGTCATATCGAGACAGCGCTGTCCGTCGGCGGCGACCCAGCGCCCTTCGGTATAATCCAGACTGCCCTGCTGCACGGTCCAGCCGGTGATGCTCGCGCTGTCCACGGCGAAGAGCGTGGTGTTGTTGCCAGGATTTGCGCCCAACTCGAAGCTGCCATTCAGGACGTTTTGCGCCGGAGCCAAAGCCGCGCCCGCCAGACAGACACAGCCGACCCGCGCGAAGAAGGTCAAACACTTTGACATGAGCGAAGAGTATCGGCGTGCCGTTCTGTGACAAGCGCATCTTCCGAGAAGGAGAAATTTGCCGGCGGCCGAACTGAACCGGGCGCAAAAGCTGAAATTCGGAAAGCAAAAATATAGAGGCGGAGGGGCGGCCGGCTTCCGCTTTCTGCTTTCTGTTTTCCGCTTTTTGAAAGTTTCTCCCCACCATCAGCCGCACCAGATTGTCATGGGTGATTTCCTCGCGGCTCAGTTTGCCAGCGTTCTTGCCGTCGCGCAGCACGACCACGTGGTCGGCGAGTTCTTTCACTTCGCCGAGCCGGTGCGAGATGTAGAGGATGCTCACGCCGCGCGCGCGCAGTTCCTTGAT
>JANOAY010000663.1:0-5241 GCA_031411375.1 Pedosphaera sp.
TGCCGAGACGCGCGATGGTGCCGTCGGCGAGAACCACTTCGAGGCCGAGGACGTAGTCGCGAGTGACGCCGTATTTCAAGCAGCGCGGGCCGCCGGCGTTGGTGGCGATGTTGCCGCCGAGCGAACAGTCGGCGCGGCTCGCGGGATCGGGCGGGTAGAACAGGCCCTTCGCTTCCACCGCGTCTTGCAAAGTCTTGGTCAGCACAGCGGGCTGGACGACGGCAACGAAATCGTCGGCGTTGATCTCGCGGATGCGGTTGAGCTTTTCGAGCGAGAGCACGATGCCGCCACGCACCGGGACGCAGCCGCCGACGTAGCCGTAGCCCGCGCCGCGCGGCGTGACGGGGATGCGGTGCTCGTTGGCGAAGCGGAGAATCTTCGAGACCGCCGCCGTGTCCTTGGGCAGCGCGACGGCTTCGGGCTGGTGCGCGGCGAACCATTTGTCGCCCGCGTATTTTTTGCAGAAGGCGGGTTCCGTCCGCAACTCACCGGGACGAAGGAGTGCTTTTAATTTTGTGAACGACGACGCGCGCGACATGGGCGGATGATTCAGCCCGGAGCGCGGGTTTGCAACCCGCAGCACTGTTCATGGTCAACACGGCTTCTTTCGAGACGAGCGCGCCCGGACGTTTCACGTTGCTGCGGGTTGAAAACCCGCGCTCCGTTAAAAAACTTCCACGCTGGACGCCCTCTTCACCGTCCTGCAACTTTCCGCGACATTCCGGGTTCAACTACGGAGTGCGAGCTATGCCACAATTTTCTTATCGCGCCCGCCGCAAGACCGGCGAAGTCGTCCAAGGCGTCCTCGAGGTCGCCGACCGCGCCGCCGCGCTCGTGCAAATCGAGCGTCTCGGCCTCGTCCCCGTCATGGTGGACGGCGGGCAGCGTGCCGTGGCCACCGCCACCGCGCAGGCGGCGGGACAGACCGGGCGTTCGATCCTGCCCGCCTCGTGGACAAAGAAGCGCGCGCGCAAGCCGAAGCTCCAGGAGCTTGCCACTTACACCCAGCAGTTCGCCAACCTCCTCAACTCCGGCATGCCCCTCACGGTCGCGCTCAATTCCATGACGCACCTGGAGTCCAAAGGCATCCCCGCCGAGATCAGCAAGGCGCTCAAGCAGGAGGTCATGGAAGGCCGCTCGCTCTCCGACGCGATGGCGAAAAACCGCCTCGTCTTCACCGACCTCTACATCAACATGGTGCGCGCGGGCGAACAGTCCGGCGCGCTCGTGGACGTGTTGCGCCGGCTCGCGGATCATTACAACCGCTTCGCGGAAGTGCAGACGAAGTTCAAATCCGCGCTCATCTATCCGTGCGTCGTGGCGAGCGTCGGCATTGGCATCGTGATTTTCTTCATGACCTTCATGCTGCCGCGCTTCCTGACCATCTTCGACGGACTCAAGGTGCCGCTGCCGATGGCCACGCAGATTCTCGTGGGCATCAGCCACATCTTCAGCACGTATTGGTGGCTGATGCTGCTGATCATCGCGACCGTGGTGGTGCTCTTCAAACGCTTCGCAGCCACGGCGGAAGGGCGGCGGAAAATTGACGGCTGGAAATTGCACGCGCCGGTGTTTGGAAAAGTGGTTCGCCTGAACATCTTCGGCCAGTTCGCGCGCACGCTCTCCACGCTGCTCATCAACGGCGTGCCGGTGCTCAACGCGCTGAAGATCACCGAGGAGATCATGCCGAACACGATCATCAAGGAGGCCATCGCGAACACGCGCACGGCGGTCACGGACGGCAAGTCGCTGGCGCAACCGCTCGCCCAGAGCAAAATTTTTCCGCAACTGATGATTGACCTCATCAAGATCGGCGAGGAAACGGGCGATGTCCCGGCGGCGTTGAAGAACGTGGCCGACACTTACGAAAGCGAGCTGACCCTCGCGCTGCGCGTGGTCACAAACCTGATTGAGCCGGCCATGATCATCGCGATGGCGCTGCTCGTGGGCTTCCTGCTCTTCAGCGTCTTGTCGGCGATGTTCTCCATCACCTCGAGCATTAACACGGGATGAATGCGCCGGACCTCAGCACAACTCGTCTGCCGAGCAAAACGGCCCGTCCGCGATGCGGTGGCGCGTTTCCGGTGCGCGGTCACGAGTTTCGCCTCAACGGAATCGCTTCCCTGCGAAGCGGTTTTGCGATTCTGATGCGCCCAAAGACGCTTCCGCAGAGCGGGAACGGAGAACTGCGCAGCGGAAAGGCTTTCTTGCTGAGCCGGAACGCGTTTGTGCGCTGCGGAAAGGCGTTTCCGCTCACCGGAAATGGGGTTGTGCTCAACGGAAACGCGTTTCCGAAGAGATTTTATGCCTTCCGGACGAGCAAAAATGCACCTCCGTTGAGCGGGAAGCCTATCCTTTGCACTGGTTTAGCTGCAAAGTTAGGCGGGCTGGCTGTTTTTAGCCACTTTTTGACCAGTCCGAAGCCCTCCGAGACTGTTCCGCACCACTTCGGAGCATTCAGAGGGCGGAAAAGCGCCTTCACCCTCATCGAAATCATGGTCGTCATCGGCATCATGGCCATCATCTTTGCCATTTCCATGCCGTCCATTTACCGGCAGATGCACAAGGACTCGATGCGCCAGGCGGTGATTGATGTGCTTGATGCGTGCAGCAAGGCGCGCGAGCGCGCCATCCTCACCGGCCAGCCCTGCGAGGTTCACATCCGCCCCGGCGACCGGATGATTTCCGTGACCGGTTCCTCCGCGCCGCCCCCGGCCGCCGGGGCAAACCGCAGCTACAGCTTTGAAGGCGAGGCCGGGAGCGAGCAGATCGTCGAGCACAAGTCCGGCACGGGCGAACTGTTCTCCGAGAAAATCTCCGACCGCATCACGTTTTTTTACATCGCCATCAACGAACTGGAGGAGTTGCAACAGGAAGAGGAGGTGGCCATCACTTTCAATTCGGACGGCACGGCTGATCAGGCAATCGTCGTCCTGCGTGGCGATGACAGCGAAGTCCGGGGCATCGTCGTGGATGTGATCACGGGCATCGCCACCGTGGAGCAGTCCAGGAGCGGCGGCGGCGGCAAATTCTAAGCGCATGATCGGAAAGATTTTTCACTGGCAGGGTAGGGCGCGGCGCTCCAATCCCACAGCCCTCGACCCGGACGCGCCCTACGCGCTCTGCGGCCGCCCTCAGCTCGCCGCTTCCAACCGGCACCCGCTGCGCGGCTTCTCGCTGCTCGAAGTGATGGTCGCGATGTTCGTCTTCTTCATCGTGGTCTTCGCCATTCTCGGCATGGTCGTGCAGAGCGTGGGCGCGGCGCGCGCGCTCCAGAAACAGCACGCCGACTGCGGCCTGGTCGCGGCCATGTTCTCCATGTCGAACTCGCTCGAAGAAGGCACTTACTCCGGCGACTTCGAGGGCATTGTTAAAGACTACACTTGGGACGCCGAAGTCTGGGAGCGCGGCTCGAACGGCTTTTTCCAGATCGACATCGCCGTCCACAAGAAAGGTGCCTCGGGCAAGGACGTGGGCGAGACCATGAGCATGTGGAAGTTCACCGGGCAGAAGAGCAAGGGGCCGGGAGGAATGCGGCGATGAAGGTGGCGCAACATTTCGCGGAGCCGGAGCGCGGTTTTTCAACCCGCAGCAAGGTCCTTCAGTCCGAAGCACCGGAACAATCAAGTGCGCCCGGAATTCTCGGCTTGCTGCGGGTTGATAACCCGCGCTCCGTTAAAACATTTCGCCGCGCCTTCACCATCATCGAGGTCATCATCGCGCTCAGCATCTTCATGATGATCATCCTGTCCATCTACTCGATCTGGACCGGCATCGTGAAGGCTTCCATCGCCGCGCGCATCGCCGCCGACCAGGCCCAGCGCGCCCGCGTCTCGATGAACGCCATCCATAACGCGCTGAACTGCGCGCAGATGTTCAGCGTCAACACCACCTACTACACCTTCATCGCCGACATGAACCGCGGCGACTACGGCACGCTCAGTTTCGTGGCGCATCTGCCGGCGAATTTTCCCGGCGTGGGCCGCTACGGCGACAACGTGGTGCGCCGCGTGACGTTCACCTGCAAAAAGGAAGACGGGCCGAACCTGAGCCTCATCATGACCCAGGGGCCGATGTTGCAGGCGCAGAACGAGGAATTTAAGCCCTACGAACTGACGCTTGCCAAGGACGTGACGATGTTTGCGTTTGAGTGCTGGGGTGTGCCCGATCCCACCAAGCCCAACGACTACGACTGGGTGGACGTGTGGAAATCCACCAACTCCCTGCCCAAGCTCATGCGCATCGGCCTCGGTTTGGGGGGCAAAAGCGGCGAGCCGCAAAGCATGACGGTGAAAATCATCGCCCTGCCTGCTTCGGTCGTGACGCCGGATTTGCCACCCGGCCCCGGTGGACGCCCCGGCCAGCCCAACCCCGGCCTGCCTATCAAATGAAACTTCTCCGCTCGAAAGCCCGCGCCGGCATCGCGCTCGTCATGGTCATGGTCATCGTGCTCGTCTTTGCCGGACTCGCCGGCGTGCTTTCCAGCATGATGACGGTCGAGACCCGTCTCGCCCGCAACACCAGTTGGGACACGGAACTCGAATGGCTCGGCCGCTCCGGCATCGAACTGGCCAAATACGTCCTCGCCCAGCCCAACCAAAGCGGCCAGCCCTACGACGGCCTGAACCAAATCTGGGCCGGCGGCACCGGCGAAACCAACGACGCGCTCGAAGGCGTCTCGCTCACCGACAATCAGCTCGGCCACGGCACTTTCTCCGTGAAGATCACCGATGCCGACCGGAAGTTTAACCTCAACCTCGCCGCCACTTCGCCCGAGATGGCCGCGATGCTCGACCAGGGACTGATCCTCATGGGCGTGGATGCCGCTGAGGCGCCGCACATCCGCAATGCCATCAACGACTGGATTGACACCGACGACAACCCGCGCCTCGGCAGCACCGACACCGAGAGCGCTCATTATCTCTCGCTCCGCCCGCCGTACTCCGCGAAGAACGGTTTCATTGATGACCTCACGGAGCTGATGATGATCAAGGGCATCACGCCCAACATGTATTTCGGCTCCGGCGGCGGCGCGGCCGGCAACACCATTCAGGATCAATACGCGCGCTCCCATGCGCGCCTGACGCGCCGCTTCAACAACCGTCGCGCGCCGGAAGAACAGACGTACCCGCTCGGCTTCGTGGATTTGTTCACCACCGTGGGCCGCCAGATCAACCTCAACACCGCCTCCGCGAACGTCATGCAGCTCATCCCCGACGTGGACGGCGGCATGGCCCAGGC
>JANOAY010000664.1:0-1733 GCA_031411375.1 Pedosphaera sp.
TACAACGACGCGGACCTGACGCGCCGGACCAGTTTGCAGGGCGGCCAGGAGACGTTCGTGCCCGCCACGTATCGTTTCATGTTCCGCAAACGCTCGGTGGGCGTGGGCAATTCCGCCAACGACTACTCGACGATCTTCGCGCTCATTGACGCGGCGAGTCCGGTGGACAATCCGACGACCAGCGAGGTGAACCCGCACCTGCTGGGCGCCGCCGCGGACAACGAGGCGTGGATGCGGCACTTCGCGGTGCAGCGCACGGTGGGCAATTACGACAGCTTCGGCTGGAACCGGGGCAAGAACGATTACCTCTACCAGACCACGAACGGCTTCGCGCACATGCCGTGGGACATTGATTATTCGCTCGGCCTCGGTCGGCCCGCGAACGAGCCGCTCTTCGAGTCGAACGACCCGCGCGTCGCCGCCATGTTCAACACGCCGGTGATCCAGCGCGCCTACTGGCGGGCGTTCTACGATTTGGTCAACGGGCCGCTGCGGAACGAGGTGCTTGACCCGTTCATCGACGTGCGCGTCACCGCGCTGCTCTCGAACAACATCAACATTGATCTCACCGAGGTCGCGAACACGAAGCAGTACATCGCCGACCGTCGCGCTTATTTGCAGAGCCAGCTTGCGACCGTCGAAGTGCCGTTCGCCGTGGATGTGCCGCCGTATTTCGAGGCGGAGACCAATCTCATCATCCTCACCGGCAGCGCGCCCGTGGGCGTGAAGACGATCCTGATGAACGGCATCGCCTATCCGATGACGTGGCTTTCGCCGACGCATTTCGTGATGCGCTTCGTGCTGCACGCGGGGAACAACACCTTTACGCTGGAAGGCTACGACCGTTTCGGCACGAACATCGCGGGCGCGAGCGCGACGGTCACGGCGGTCTTCCTCGGCGACGAACCGAACCCCGTCGGTTCGCTCGTCATCAATGAAGTGCTGCACACGCCCTCCGTTCCGAACACGCAGTTCATCGAGATCGTGAACCGCTCGACGGACAGCTTTGATCTCACGGGCTGGCGGCTCGAAGGCACGGGACTCGTCTTCCCGATCGGCTCCATCGTCCTCGACGGGCAGACCATCGTGCTCGCGCGGAACCGCTCCGCCTTCATCGGCGCGTTTCCCGGCGTGCCGGTGTTCAACACCTTTCCCACCACGCTCACAGCCACGCAGTTGCTCCTGCTCACGCGCACGATCAGCAACGTGGTGCAGACGGTGGACGCGGTGCGCTTCGACCGCAGCGCGCCGTGGGTCGTGGCGGCGGCGGGCCAGTCCATGCAGTTGATTGACGCCGCGCAGGACAATGGCCGCGCCGCGAACTGGACGGTGAGCGCGCTCGTGCCGGTGACGCCCGGCGCGTCGAATTCCGTGTCATTCGCGCTGCCACCGTTTGATCCGATTTGGATCAATGAGATTCAGCACGTCAGTCTCGCGGGGATCGTGGACAACTTCGGCGAGCCTTCGCCGTGGATTGAAATTTACAACGCCGGTCTCGTGCCGGTGAGCTTGACGAACTATTTCCTCGCGCAAGATTTTGCGACGAACCTCACGCAATGGTCCTTCCCACTCAACGCCACGCTCGCAGCGGGCGAGCACAAAGTCCTCTGGGCCGACGGCGCCCCCGCGCAAGACACCGCCACGGAATGGCACACGAGTTTCGCGCTCGGACGTCACGGACGCCTCGCGCTCACGCGCCTGACGAACGGTGCGCCGCAAGTCGTGGATCATCT
>JANOAY010000665.1:0-1795 GCA_031411375.1 Pedosphaera sp.
CGCGCCTTCAAAACGAACTGAGAAATTTTATGACTGTTGAAATCAAAGTCCCCGCCGTGGGCGAATCCGTCAGCGAAGTGACCATCGAGCAGTGGCTCAAGCAGGAGGGCGAAGCCATCGAGCGGGACAAGACGCTCGCCGTGCTCGAAAGCGAAAAAGCCACGGTGGAACTGCCCGCCGAGGCGTCCGGCACGGTGAAGAAACTTCTGAAGAAGGCCGGTGAATCCGCGCAGGTCGGCGAGGTCATCGCCATCATTGATACGGAGGGCAAACCGACGGTCAGCACCACGACGACAGTGGCGCCGAAAGCGGAGAGCAAGTCCGCGCCTGCCGCGCCCGCGAAGAAATCCGCACCCGTGGCGGAGACGAAGGTGGAAGTCAAAGCGCCCGCCGCGCCGGCCAAGTCTGAACCCGCGCCTGCGCCCGTCAGCGTTTCCCCTTCGCCCGTCCCCACGCGCGTTTCCGCCGAGCCGGTGGACGCGGGTGGCGAAGAAGAGATTGTGCCCATGACGCGCCTGCGCCGCACGCTCGCGCGCCGATTGGTCGAGGCGCAGCAAACCGCGGCGATGCTCACGACGTTCAACGAAGTGGACATGTCAGCGGTCATGGCGTTGCGCAAGGAGCATGGCGAAGCGTTCCTCGCGCGGCACGGCGTGAAGCTCGGTTTCATGTCGTTCTTCGCGAAGGCGGCGGTGGATGCGTTGAAGCTCGTGCCGGAAGTGAACGCGGAAATTCGCGACGACAACATCGTTTACAAAAACCATTACGACATCGCGGTGGCGATTGGCGGCGGCAAAGGCCTCGTCGTGCCGGTGCTGCGGAATGCGGAGCGCCTGAGTTTCGCGGAAGTGGAAATTGCCATCGGCGACTTCGCCAAGCGCGCCAAGGAAAACAAATTGAAGCCGGAGGAATTGCAGGGCGGCACTTTCACCATTAGCAACGGCGGCATCTACGGCTCGATGCTCTCGACGCCCATTCTCAATCCGCCGCAGAGCGGCATCCTCGGGATGCACGCCATCCAGGAGCGCCCCGTGGCGCGCGACGGTCAGGTGGTCATCCGCCCGATGATGTTCCTCGCGCTGACTTACGATCATCGCCTCGTGGACGGCCGCGAAGCCGTGACCTTCCTGAAGCGCATCAAGGACGCCATCGAAGCCCCGGCGCGGATGCTGATTGAGGTGTGAGTGAGGTATGGGCTGATGCATGAACACTAGAGAGCTGTTCATCAAGGCTGTCCAAGCCGCCTCGAACATTCCAGAGGCTGCTCGTGCAAATGTCTCATCGGTTGGTGAAGTAAGGGACGCGCAGATGACTCAGTCCTATCTCGATTTCCTCGAGCACCAGAGCCAAAACAATCCTCGTGGGCCGAAATGGGAAGACGTGATGCAACGGCGACGCGCAAATATGTTGGCCTATCGTGATGCGCAAATTGTTGACGGGATCATCCCGTTTGATGGTCGCAGTTGCTACGTGATGGTCGCTTCGGCAAAACAGACAGTGATTCACTGGGAGATGTGGTAAGAGGGCGCTAGCCTCACCGCATTCCCCCCACGCAAGATTCGATTAACACCGCCCTGCTCCACACGGCTGGAATTTATTCTGGCGCGGTCTTCCACCTCCGCTATCGTTTCGCCCTTCAAACTGAACTGAATTAACGCACGCAAAATATGGAACCCAAAGGCGATATCGCACTGATTGGCCTGGCCGTGATGGGCCAGAATCTCATCATGAACATGAACGACCACGGCTTCACCGTCGTGGCCTACAACCGCACCGTGGACAAGGTGGAGCACTT
>JANOAY010000666.1:0-7531 GCA_031411375.1 Pedosphaera sp.
GCTGCCCTCCCCGCCCTACCCTTTCGTCACGAGCGGTGTTGAGATGCGCCGCTCAAGGAAAGAAGAATTGCAAAAGACCCCCGTCCGTTTCGGCATCGAGGTTGTAGCCGAGGAGGGTCTGCACGAGTGTGGCGTCGGTGTAGGACTGGACCGATCCGTCGCCCAGGGTCATGTGGCCGAAGTTCGCGCCGTGGCAGGAGGTCTTGAGCCATTTGGCCGTCGCCGCGCCGCCGCTGCCGGAACTGAGGACGAAACAGTTGACGCGATCCGGCAGTCCGGTGAAGTCGAAGCCGCTCATGTTCCGATCCGTGGCCAAGATGCCGCGCGGACGCGTCTCATCAGCCTCACTGCTCAGGGCATAGCTAATGTTCGTGAACCGCAGCGTAGAAAAACTCGCCGCCGGAATGCGCCGCGTGTCCTGCGGGCAGAGCAGGATTTTGGGCGTGACCAGTTCGTTCGCGGCGAGCGCGAGTTGGAAGTACACGAAGTTGGTACCGGTACCGTCGGGCTTTCCGCCGCCCTGCGCCTTGTCCACTTTCCACGGGAATTTTCCATCGTTGTCCGTGGCCCACACGCGCATGGCCAGGCCGATCTGCTTCAGATTGTTGACGCAGGAAATGCGCTGGGCCTTGGTCTTGGCGCGAGCCAGCGCGGGCAACAGCAGCGAGGCGAGAATCGCGATGATCGCGATGACCACCAGCAATTCGATCAGCGTGAAGCCGCGCGATGTTGAACCAACCGTTCTCATGGCGGGTTTTTCATACGCGGCTTCACGGGTCATGGCAATCCACCTCACGGTGCGAGCGACGACGAGATGCGGAAGTACTTTTGCGCGCCGCCGATGGCATTGGTGGTGCCGACGAAAGTCTCGTAGGCCACCTGGCCAAGCGCGCTGTTGGTGTAGGGGCCGGTCACGTCCGTGGCGGTGAGGACTTTATAAAACAGGCCGCGCTTCGCGTTGAAGCGCAGTTCCACGTTGCCGGCGTCCAGTTTGCGCGCGGCGATTTGGGTCGCGGTGTTGGTGACCGAGCCGTCGAAGAAACTGCGCGCGAAGCTCCACGCGTTCGAGCCGACCGCCGCGCCCACGTGGCGGCCGGGGAGATCGTCGGCCGGCGGATGGATGCCGCCCCAGATGCGGGAAAGGCCGACCTGATCCGCCGCGTCGTTGTTGGAAGCCCATTGCAACGTGACGGGCGCGGTGGGGCCGAGTTCGTTCACGAGGCTGGGCAGCGTGTAGGTGCCGAGTCCGCCGGGGAACCACTTGCTGCCGGTGATGGAGGTTAGCAACTCGGCGGCGGCGCGGCTGAACGTGCTATGGCCGGAGACGTAGCCGGGGAAGCCGGGCGTGACGAACGTTTTCTTCTGGTAGGTGAACCAGTCCTCGGCATGAACCCACTTCACGCCGCTCACTTCGTTGAGCGGATCCTCGGGCTGACCGGGCCAGGAATAGACGGCGATCTTGCCCGGCGTCAGCCCGGCGTGGCGGCCGGAGCCGACGGACGAGGCGGTGACGAGTTCGATCAAGTTGGTGACGAGCAGCAGGCCGTTCGTGTGGTAGGAAGGCAGGCCGGGATCGCTGGACTGGCCAAGGACGCCGCAATGGCGGATGGCGCTGATGGGCCGCCAGCCGTTGTAATGGCGCTTGATGCTCCAGGCGGCGCAGCCCGCGTCAAACACCGCGCCGTTCAACGCGAAGTAAAGTTTCACGTCCCACTCCAGGCGATCCACCACGGGGCCGGTGCCGCCGATGCGGAAAGGACTCCCGATGAGAACCATGTCATCGGAGACGTGGTTCGCGATGGAGTTCCAGTGGCCGGGTGGCGTTTCGGAGGTCGGACCGTCCGCCCAGAACTCGGTGAGCGCACGGGTGAAGTCGCCGCGCAGAACGACGTTCGACGTGTACGGCAGGCCGGTCACGGGATTGGTGGTGTAACCGAGGCCGTTGTTCGACCCGAGCAGGTTGTTGCCGATGGTCGCGGGCGAAATGTCCACCAGCACGCCGTCCTGCGTGGTCAGTTCGCTGCTCGCGCGAATGACCGAGACGAGGTTCGTCTTGAACTCGTGATCGCGCGCGGTGCCGAGGAACGGCGGCGGGCCGGGATCGATCCAAGGTTTGTCGCCGTCAATGCGGCCGAGCGAAAACGTCCGTACCCACATCCATTGCGCGCCGAGGAACCCTTGCAGCGGGTTCTGCGGAAAACCGTTTTGATCAATGGAGCCAGCCACGATCAGGCGCTGCCAGAGGTTCACGTTGTTGATGCCGTTCGTCCCGTCTGTGACGCCGTGGAGAAACGGATTCATCGGCGGATTCACGAACGCGTAGCGGCGCGGGTTGCCGACGGGATAATCAGGATAGGCCACGGGAGGATTGGCGGTGGGAAAAGGCACGCCGTTGGGCTGACGCGAGCCGTCGTTGAGGAACCACGCGGAGACCGCGTCGAAGACACTGTTGCCCACACCGGCGGGCGTGGAGGTGTCGCGCGAGACGTTGTTGGTGTTGTAGCCCAGCAGCGTCATGAACACGGGATTGCGCTCGGCCTGATTCGTAGCCGTGCGCGAGTAGGCGTGGCGTTCGAGCATCAGGCGATACATGGCGTAGCTCATCGCCTCGCGCCGCGCGACGGCGATGTCCGGCGCGGTGTGCTTGCCGCGATAGACGAAGCCGACGGCGTTCGAGTCGTAGGCCGCCCACGCGTCGTACATGGCCACCGAGAAGCTGAACAAGTTGCGCGCCTGCCCGGGCGGATGCGGCGTGTCCATGCGGATGCCTTCGAGCACGCGCTCATTCCAGATTCGGGCGATGGTGTAGTTGGGAGTGCTGTTCGGATCATACCAGTTGATGGCCGCGCGGCTGTTTCCGGCGAGGAAAAGTCCGGCCACAGCGAGCAGAAAAATCTGCTTCCAACGGGTCTTGATTTGAACTGCGAGTGTGTCTGTCTGTTCTTGGTGCATAACGATACGTGTTGCCGGTGTCATCTGGGTTTCGTGGGAGTTTCTCTGACATTTCCCCTCCACTGATCGAGGCTTAATGGACGAGCTACCTGAATGGCGTGGCGAAATGCGCTGCTGGCGTGGCGAACTGGCACGACCCTGCCCTTCACAACTTCCACGCAGCCCGCGTGTTTGAACAGGACGAGAATGGAACCACGGAAGACACAGAAAACACGGAACAGAAGCCCACGATGCGAGGCCAGGCCGAAAGAAAGTTCCGCCGGAAAATTTTACTTTTCCAGCCTCCGTGTTTTCCGCGTCTTCCGTGGTTCTCTCTCCATCGGCCCGGAATTCAGGTTGAACTCCCGCTCAAAGCAGCGCATGAATCTGTCGTCATAAAATTATGTCACGAAATTTGCTGATTGTGTTGGTCGTCCTCTGCGCCGGGATCGCGGGGCTGATTGTTTTTTCCGGGAAGAAATCCGAACTGCCACACGCCGACCCGACGCACGCGCCAGGCCCGGACACCACCGCCACGACACCCACACCGAACACGCCCGGCGCCGGCGCCCAGCCCGCGCCCGCCGTCCCGTTCGTCGCGAACAACGGCGCGGTGATTCAGCCCGGCACCTCCGGCCAGCCCCCCGTCGTTGCCCCCGCCACGACCGGCGGCGTGCAAACCGGACTGCTGGTAAGGATGCCGAGCGGCGCAGAAATCCCCATCGTCAATCCGCTGGAAATGCCGGACACCAAACCGCTGCCCGTCTTGGAAAAAGATTACCTCGCCAACACCAACCGCGAAGACCGCCTCGACCTGATGATGGACATCACCGACTGGCCCGGCCCGGAAACGGTGAAAGTCCTCACGCGCCTCTTCCAAGCCGAGACGGACGCGGAACTGCGCGTGGACCTCCTCGACTCGCTCCTGAGCATCGAAGGCAGCGTGGACGAAAAACTTTCCCTGCTCGCCCTCGGCACCGCCAAGGGTCAGCCAACCGAAGTCCGCCAGTCGGCGATTGACGGCCTGATCGATCTCGAAGACCCGCGCGTGATTCCCATCCTGAACGGACTGCTCAACGATCCTGACGAAGAAATCCGCGAAGGTGCGAAGGATGCCATCGAGATGCTGCAAACCCCGCCGGTGACGTTGAAATAGCGTGGAAAGAGCAGCGCCTCAGCACCGCTTTCAGGACAGTGGATTGGCCGGGCACCAAGAATCGCCCGAACGGCTCGTTGGAATTTGGGCCGTTGGAGTTTGTTTGGGATTTGAGATTTGCGCTTTGGAATTTCTCCCGCCCCGCTACGGCCTTCTCCGCACGCCGGGCGGATAAATCGAGGCCGGCAAATTCGCCGGTGGCGGCACGTTGAGAATCGTTCCAGGCCCCACGCGATCCAGGTTCAAGTCAGGATTGGCCGCGCGAATGGCGTTCGCCGAAACGCCGTAGCGCAGGGCGAGAATGCCCAGCGTGTCCCCCGGCGTAATCCCGTGGAGGCGCATCGGCGCTTCCGCCACGGCGGGCGCGACCGCCGGAGCTTCCGACACGGAACCGCCCAGCACGGCCGCCCGCGCGCGCAACTGTTCCGCCTCGGCCTCGCGCAACTGCTGCGCCCGCTGCGCCTCACTGAGCGAGGCGTCGGTGCGGATGCGGTTCTGCGTGTCATTCGCCGCGCGGGAAATTTCATACAAGGCCAGCGCCGTGTCGCGATCTCCGCCCACCTGCTCGGCCACCTGCACTGCGTCACGATACGTCGGATCCATCAGCGCCTGATAGGCGGCAAAACGCTGCGGGCCAAGGACCGCGCGGAGGGCGTTGAGCCGTTGCGTTTCGAGGACGGCGCGGGCGCGCTGGGACTCCGCGTCGTTCGCCGCCGCGCGCAACTGCAGCTCACGATCCAGCGCATCCACCGCGCGGAACACGGCGCGAAATTCCTGGGGCGTCGTGTTGAGACCGCCAAGCTCGCGGCGCAACTGGCTCGCGGTCTCCGAATAACGCAGCAGAAATTCTTCGAGCGCGGCGGGCGGCAGCACGGCGGCGAGTTGCGCCCGGGTCTCATCGCGGAGCCGCGCCACCTCGGCCGGATTCAATGGCTGGCCGAGCGCCTCCGACTGCGCAACGTACGCCGTCATGCGCGCGCGCGAACGCTGCGCGATTTCCTGCACGCTGGCCTTCACCTCATCCGGCAGCGCGCCGAGCACCGGCCCGGCCAGGCCGAGGGGCAACTCATTGTTCTGCGGACGGTCCTTCGCCCAGTCGGGACCGAGGAGTTTCGCGAGCAGCGCCTGCCGCTCGCTTTCAATCTCCTGCGCGCGGGCCAGCAGGTTCGATTGCATCTCCAAGCTGGGCGTCCCCCGCCACCATTCCATGTCCTGCCGTTCGGCGTCCGCACGCTGGCGTTGCAAAAAAATCTGATCAATGTCCGCCACGATGATGTCGCGAATCGTCGTCTCCGGCATCCCCAGCGCGCGGAGATTTTCGACATATACGGCGTAGTCGGCGGATTCGACCTCCTGCCAGGTGAAGGTGCGCGGGCGCACGAGAATGTTCGTCTTCACGATCCGCACCGGCTGATTGGAGATGACGGCCGCGAGATTCGGAGACCGCACCACGCGCGGCGCGGTGTCACGGGGTGAAGACAGCCACGTCACGAGCGCGCTGATGAGCGCGACGTTCAGGACGAGAGAGATGAGGAGGAGCGTCCTTGCCCGCATGGGAGATTTATCAATCACGCGGAGTGCGGGAGGCAAATCATTTCCGGGCGTAACGCCGGCTTTCCAGCCGGCAGGTTGGCGAGACTTTCCAGTCTCTCGTTCATCGAGGCTGCAAGACGCGCCCATTGCAAACGAGATGAATACGCGGACTCAGCGGTCCGCGCTCCGAACAAGCGGAAGCTTGAACTCCAACAGACCGCTCCCCTAGCCTGCTCTCCATGCAGATGAAGTTCAGCAAGTTCGCAGCGGTTCTGGTCGCGGGAATTTTTTCCAGCGTGATGGTCTCGGCGCATCCGGGCCACGCGCCGACCGATCCAGTGGCGCAAGTTTCGCAGCCGCTGGCGGGCGCGGATCACTTCGCGGCGTTCCTCGCCCTGACTTCCATACTGCTTCTGACCCTGCGCGGCGTGGTGAAACACCGCGCGGCGAAAAAGGAAATGGCACGCAAGTAGTTCGCACGCCGTCCCAAGTTTGATTCAGCCGCGCTCGTGAGGGTGCGGCTGATTTTTTGCCCAGGAGCGCAGAGCATCGCTCGGCCTGAGATCGAATAACCAACGCCATGCCGAGCAATGCTCGGCGCTCCATCGGCTCACTTCCCCGCCAGCTTCCAGATGGAGTTCCACACTTCCTGCTTCACGGGCGAGCCGTCGGCGGCTTTCACGTTCGCGGAAATTTTCATCTGCATCACCGGCTGGATCGTGGGGATTTCGAGGAACGCAGTTTTCTTGTCCGCCGAGAGTTTCACCGACTTCACTTCCACTTTGTCGTGACCTTTCTTCGCGGGATCAGCCACGGAGAATTCCGGCGAACCGTAGCCGCTCGTCCATTGGTAATTCCATTGCTCCACCGCCCAGTTGCCCGTGTCAGCCACGCTGGCTTCGTCAAGCGGTGAGGTGAACGTCAGTTCCACGCCCTGTTTCGTCGCGCGCAGTTTCGTCGGCATGTTCACGGGCTGGCCGGTGTAACGCACGCGATGCACCGCGCCCTTCCGCGCGCCGTCCGACTGCCACACGTTCAAACCAGCGACGTAAAGCTGCCCATCGCGTTCGTTGAAACGTCCGCGCATGATGCCGGAGTCAAACTTCAGCGGGAACTTCACCACGCCGCCCTGATATTCGCCGTCCACTTTGTCCAGCAACACCTTGAACAGCGCGCAATGCCCGTAGCTCATGTGCAGCATGTCGCCTTGGAACGGCCCCCACTTCTGGCTCGTGACCCACACTTGGCCGCCGCTGGAGTTATCAATGTTCTTCGGCAGCCAGCACACCGGATTGTCATACGTCGTCGGCTTCGGCGTTTTGAAAGCGTTGTTCACATGCCCGTAGAAGCCGCCCGCTTTGATGATGCTGAAGCGTGACGCCGGCACCCAGTTGCCCTCGTTGTCGCTCACGGAAATTTCGTCGTGCGGTCCCATGCCCATGCCGTTCGGCGCGCGGAGACCGTTCGCCACCGTCTCCAATTTCGAGCCGTCCTTGCTCACCTTGATCACGCAGCCGTTGTGCGGATGCTTCGCGTCGCCAAGATTGCCGCCCTTCGCGAAATAGAAATTGCCCTGCGAGTCCGTCTGCAAATCCAGCGCAAACTCGTGGTAGTCGAGAAACGCCGCCACGTCGTTGTTGAAGTTCTCGTAGAAGTCCGCCTCGCCGTCCTTGTTCAAATCATTCAGCCGCGTGATTTGATCGCGGCCCGTCACGTAGATGACGCCATTGACGATTTTCAATCCGAGCGGCTGGAACAAACCCGTGGCGAAACGCTTCCAGTCCAGATGCTTCATGTCGCCCTCGAGGCCGGAGACAATCCACACGTCGCCGTGGAAGGTGCAGATGGCCGCGCGTCCGTCGGCGAAGAAATCGAAGCCGCCGAAGAAGGTGCGCGTGTTCCAAGGATTGC
>JANOAY010000667.1:0-3594 GCA_031411375.1 Pedosphaera sp.
GTATGGCGGCTTCGATCCCACGGCGGATTCCCTGCACGTCGGCAATCTCGTGCCACTGCTCGCGCTGCGGCGGTTTCAACTCGCCGGCCATTCGCCCATCGCGCTCGCGGGCGGCGCGACCGGTTGCATCGGCGACCCGAGCGGCAAGGCCAGCGAGCGGCAGTTGCTCACGCGCGAACTGATTGACCACAACATCGCGTGCATCAAGACGCAGCTCGCCTCCGTGCTCGATTTCGAGACAAAGGTGAACCCCGCGCGCCTCGTGGACAACGCGAGCTGGACCGCGAACGTCAGCTTCATTGATTTCCTCCGCGACATCGGCAAGCACTTCTCGGTCAACCAGATGATCCAAAAGGAATCCGTGCGCGCGCGCATGGAGGACCGCGAGGTGGGCATCAGCTACACCGAGTTCAGCTACCAGTTGTTGCAGGCGTTCGACTTTTATCATTTGAAGAAGGAGCTGAACTGCGACCTGCAAGTCGGCGCGACCGACCAGTGGGGCAACATCACCGCCGGCACCGACCTCTGCCGCAAGAAGCTCGGCGTGCCCGTGTGGGGACTCACCTTCCCGCTGATGACCAAGGCCGACGGCACGAAGTACGGCAAGACCGCCAGCGGCGCGGTCTATCTCGACGCGAAGAAAACGAGTCCGTATCGCTTCTACCAGTTTTTCATCCAGCTCGAAGACGGCGACGTGCTGAAGATCGCGAAGATGCTTTCCTTCGCCGACCAGGCGAAGATTGCGGAACTGGAACAGCAGCACACCGCGAATCCCGGCGCGCGCGCCCCGCACAAGTTCATCGCGCGCGAACTCACCGAACTCATCCACGGCGCGACGGCGGCGGACGACGCGGTGCGCGCGAGCGACGTGCTGTTCGGCGGCGGGCTGGAGGGAATTTCCGAGCGCACCTTCAACGACCTCGTGGGCGAAGTGCCGTCGAAGGAGTTGGCGAAGTCAGGACTGGATGGTGCGGGCACGCTGCTCGTGGACTTGCTCGTTCACGCCGGGCTGTGTCCCTCGAAAGGCCAGGCGCGCAAGGACATCGAGCAAGGCGGCATCAACATCAACAACGTGCGCGAGGCCAGCGCCGCGCGTGCGGTGACGACCGCCGACCTGCTCTTCGGCAAACACCTCCTGCTCCGCAAGGGCAAGCGCAACTACACGGTGGTGACGGTGAAATAGGAGAATTTTCACATCAAGGAATCCATCAGCAGGTCAATCAGCCCCGTGGTCAGCATCCAGAATGTTTCGACGGCCAATGGCAGTGCCTTATGAACCTCCCACCACCACGGCAAAATTCGACGTTCTGATTGCTGCCACAGTAACAACAAGAACAGCAAAGTTCCGATTGCTTGAAACAACAGGGTGAGCAGTGAAAACCAATACAACCCGTTCTCGTCTTCCCAGCCCAACCCGTCAATACACGCACGCGCAGGAGTGTGTCGATCATATCGAATGCGGATCATCTCGTGGCCTTCGCCTCTCACCGTCAATGCATTCGCTACTTCGCGGGGTAAGGTGGTCGGCAGCACATGATGCTTTGCTATGACTCGCAGGTGAGTCTCATGCAGTAAGCCTGCTTCATCTTTGAAACTGCAATCGAACTCATACCAAGTTGTCTCGGGCCGTTTTCGCTCATGAAACCGGGTGATTTTGGCATCCGTGACCAGGCCTCGCACGTAACTAGCCCGTTCGTCGCTCATCAAGTAGAGGGTGAACGCCAAATCGAGGAGCATCGTCCCCACGATTGCCAGGGCAACGAGTTTGAACCGCGCACGTCCGTTGCTCAACCGCAGCTCAGTCAGTGGCCGACCTAAAATCGCATGGATAAAAACGAAGCGTCCAAACCAGAGCAATGCCGCAGCATCGTTGATCCATAATCCCGCAATTTTCCAAGTTTCCAGCCTGCGATGCTCAACTGACAAGTAAGGCATGTGGAACCACAGCCCAATCGCCAGCGCGACGGCGACACCAACGCACGCAATTCGTAACTTGCGAACTTGATCGTGATTTCCGTTGGCGCTGCTCATCCCATTGGATTTCTAGCCGCAGGAGTGATTGGCTCAACAGCAAATCGTTTGCGGAAAAACAGAGGCTGTAGCGGCGCAGTGGGGCCTACTGCTTCGACACGTAGTCGAAGACGAACACGCCTTTGTCCGCGAGGATGCCGTCGAGCAGCTTGGCGAATTCCTTGTGCTTGGGATGTTCGAGGTAGATGTCGCGGTCCTTCTCATTGGCGAAGGTCACGATGAAAAGCTCGTCGTAGCCGTGGTCGAACCCTTCCTTGCTGATGTTCCGCCCGTGATCCACCGAGACAATCTGCGGGATGCTTTTCTTGAGCGCGACGAGGGCGTCGGCGATTTCCTTCTGCTTCGCCTCGGTCACGGCCTTTTTGTATTTGAACGAGACGACGTGGACGATTTTCCCCTTCGCGGGCGCGTCAGCTGCAAGCAAGGGTGCGGTGGTGAGGGTCATAAGAATCAGGAGAGCGATGAACTTTTTCATGCGCGCGAGCCTAGCAACCGCCCCGCCGCTGGCAAGCCGGAGGAAAGAAGGAAGCGGGGTTTTTACACGGCGCATCACTAGCCCGGAGCGCGGCTGTGTTCCGCGCCGGGCGGAACCAACCGCAGCAGCCTCGACTGAAACCACGCGCTCCGAAGTTCCGGCTTGCTGCGGCTGGGCTGCGCCACAGCCGCGCTCCTTCCGGCTTGGCGAAGCCGCCGCGCCGCGTCCACACTCCGCGCGCATGAAGTACCAAACTCGTTACGGCCAGCTCCCGTCCGCGTTGTTCACCGAGAACCGCGCGCGCTTGAAGGCGATGTTGAAACCCAACTCGCTCGCCGTGGTGAACACCAACGACATCCTCCCCACCAACGCCGACGGCTCGCTGCGGCTCGTCACACACTCGGATATGTTTTACCTCACCGGCATTGAGCAGGAGCAGAGCATCCTGCTCCTCTACCCGGACGCGCACGATGAGAAGCAGCGCGAGATTCTCTTCATCCGCGATGTGCATCCGCTGCTCGAAACGTGGGAAGGCCACAAGCTGACGAAGGACGAGGCGCGCGCCGTGAGCGGCGTGGCGCGCGTGCATTGGCTGAGCGAATTCCCCGCGCTGTTCCACCGCCTGATGTGCGAGTGCGAGCACGTCTATCTGAACACGAACGAGCACAAGCGCGCCGTCATCGAGGTCGAGACGCGCGAGGCGCGCTTCGTGGCGGACGTGGTGCAGCGGTATCCGCTGCATGATTACCACCGGCTCGCGCGCGTGATGCATCAACTGCGCGTGGTGAAGTCGGAAGCGGAAATCGCCGCGCTGCAGAAGGCGTGCGACCTCACCGGGCGCGGCTTCAAGAGGCTGCTGAAGTTCGTGAAGCCCGGCGTGAACGAAGTCGAGGTCGAGGCGGAACTGGCGCACGAGTTCATCCGGGGCGGAGGCGGCTTTGCCTACTCGCCCATCATCGCCAGCGGGCTGAACGCCTGCGCGCTGCACTACATCGCGAACTGTTCGGAGTGCCGGAAGGGCGATCTGCTGCTGCTCGATGTGGCGGCGAGTTACGCGAATTACAATTCGGACATGACGCGTACCATTC
>JANOAY010000668.1:0-2941 GCA_031411375.1 Pedosphaera sp.
GCGATCGCGATGTGTCGTGGTCGTGCCGCGCAACAGTCCGGCGAACGACTTGCCATCAAGACCGGCGGGGACCTGGCCCCCGGCGAGTTCGATGAACGTCGGGAGCAAGTCGGGCCAGCATACCATCGCATCGCTGGTGGAGGCGGGTTTGAGATGGCCGGGCCACGCGATGATGAGCGGGACGCGGATGCCGGCATCGTAGAGGCTCCACTTCGCGAAAGGCAGCGCAGCCCCGTGGTCGGCGGTGTAGATGAAGAGCGTGTCGCCAGGGATTTTTTCGCGAGCCAGCGCGCGGACTTCGCCGAGGAGCGTGTCGGCTTTGCTGACATCGGTGAGGTAGCGGGCGCGTTCGGCCCGGGCAACGGCATCGTCAAAGTGCGAGGGCGGTATCTTCAAGTCCGCTGGGTCATAGGTCAGATTGGTGCTCCAGACCGTGTGAGGATGACGCGTGCCGACGAAAAGGCAGAGAGGTTTCGAGGCGTCGCGCGCAGCGAGGAATTTTGCGACAGCGGCCGTGTCTTCGAAGCCGGGGTTGGGACCCTCGACGTAGTCGAAGTTGTAATCCTTCGCGTACGCATTGTGCGCGACCTTGCCAATGGCGACGACCTCGTAGCCGAGGGCGCGAAGGACGGGCGGGAGGGAGGCGACGCCGGGATTCTTCGGCTTATGATTGGGCTCGGCACCATTACGCGCGGACCAAAGCCCGGTGAGCAGAGCGGTGCGGCTCGGCCCGCACGAGGGCGAGGCGACGAAGGCGTGGGTGAACTTCATTCCCTCCGCGGCGAGCTTTGCCATGTTGGGCGTGCGGACCTCGGTTGAACCGTAGGCCTGTGAATCAAGCTGGCTGTGGTCGTCGGAGATGAAGACGACGATGTTGGGTTTTGTCGCTGCGCTGGCGTGGAGGCTGGACAGGACCAGTAACAGCAAGGCGAACCGTCGGCTCATGATGGTGAGCATCTGGGATTGGGGACGGTGCGCGGAATTCATCTGAATACGAATGCAGTTTTTTGTCACGGCGTCGAGACAGCAAACCTCCAGCAGACTGAGCGGGATCATCACGATGGGAATCCTCATTCTGGCCGTTGCGCGATCTACTCTCACTTCGGGCGGAGTTCCGAGAATGGGATGTCGCGGGAAAGGACGACCTCGCCCTCCAGCCCGCACACTTCCAGGCGAAGCGAGGGATTGGGACCGTCCCATTTGACCCGCATGAGGCCGAAGTTGGAACCCGTATAGATACGCTCGTGGAGTCGATAACGATTGACCTGAGGCTTCTTGGGGGCGGCCGGTTTGGTCTCGGGCTCTTTGGCTTCGCCATCCGTGGGTTCGGGCTTCTTGGCAGCGATCAGGTTAAGACCGCTCGTGGTCAGATCATAAAGCGGGTAAGGAACTCCGTCGGCAGGTGTCAACGCGGAGAGTTCGGCAAGATGCCGGTCGCCGCTGATGACGACCACGCCCTTCGCTCCGGTGCGACGGAGGAGTTCAAGAAAGCGGGTGCGTTCCTTTGGGAAATTTTCCCACTTCTCAGAACCGTGCTCAGTCGCGATCAATTGAATGCTGGAAATCACCACGCGAATTTCCGCCGGCTCACGCAGTCGGCGTTCGAGCCAGGCCCACTGACCTTCGCCGAGCACCGTCGCGTCGGCATCGGTATTGGGGATGGTGACCTTGGGATTGGCGGGATCTTTTTTCAGCGGCGAGCGGAACATCCGGGTGTCCAGAAGAATGAGTTGAACACGTTTGCCCGCCGGGCCAAGCGTCACACAGTCGTAAACGCCGGGCGTGGTGCGCCGGGGTGAGGCGACCGGCACTTGGAAGAAGTCGCAAAACTCTTTTTGCGCCACCACCGCGCCGGGGAAACCCGCCCCGGCGTCGTTCGTGCCGTAGTCGTGATCGTCCCAGGTCGCGAACAGCGGCGTGGTCTGCCGCAGCTTCGCGAAGCCCGGCATTTCCGCGAGCATGCCGTACTTCTTCCGAAACACCGCTGGGTCGGAAGTGTCGGCGTAGATGTTGTCGCCAAGCAGGACAAAGGCATCGCAGTGGGCGGCATTGATGGTGTCCCAGATGGGCGCGGGCCGGTCTTGATGCACGCACGAGCCGAACCCCAGCGTGCTGATGACGAGTTCAGGCCGAGCCGAGACCCGATCCGACGCGGGCGTGGGGAGCGTGGTTGTTTCCCCAATGGAATCCGCACCGCGCACCCCGGCCAGCAAGTGCAAGGTCAGGATGGCGACGAGAATTTGAACAGGTGGTTTCATAAGATGTGGATTGGGCGTGATCATCTCGAAGCGCTCTTGTCCTCCTGAAGTTTCACAGCTCTTGGGCTGTTTCATGGAACAACCACTTTTCCCAGCGTGAGCCAGCCGGCACGGTCACGGTCCTGGTCGGCGTTTGCGAAGCGGAGGGGACGTCCTCCTTTGAGCGGATTCGGGATGCCGAGCAACAAGGTGACTGCGCCTGGAGAATGTTTTGAAAGATCGAGCGTGACGGACCGGGTGTCACCGGCTTCGGGCAGCAGCGTCTTCAAAGCAAACGGAAGTTCAGCGACCAACTCGCCGCCGGTGGAACCGACCGCCATGAGTCGCACCGGCCATCCGGCGTAGAAGGGCGCGACGCCACGGTTCGTGATCGTGACGGAAACTTCCAACCGGCGGCCAGTCAACGCGGCGGACGCTTGGACGACCTGCAACTCGTAGCCGAGACTCTGCGCTGCCGCGAGCGCGCGCTCCTGTTCGTCCGGCGCGAGCGGGCGGGATGTGCTCGAGTCCATGAGCCAGGTGGCGTGCGTTTCGCGGACGGAGCGCGCGAAGTCCTGCCCCTTGGTGCAACCCTCCGTCGTCCACAGGCACGGCCAAAGCTCCGGGCGGATCTCGCCGCCGATCGGCGAAGTGCGCCAGCGCTCCATCGCAGCAGGTCCGGCTTGGCGCAGGGCCGTGAGATA
>JANOAY010000669.1:0-8909 GCA_031411375.1 Pedosphaera sp.
GCCACGGCGCTCATCACCGGCGAGAGCGGCACGGGCAAGGAGCTGATCGCGCGCGCCATTTACGGCCACAGCCAGCGGAGCGACAAGGCGTTCCTCGCCATCAATTGCGCGGCCATCCCGGAGAATCTTTTGGAGAGCGAACTGTTCGGACACGAGCGCGGCGCGTTCACCGGCGCGAGCCAGCAGCGCATCGGAAAGTTTGAGCAGTGCAACGGCGGGACTTTGTTCCTCGACGAAATCGGCGACATGACGCCCGCGACGCAGACGAAAATTCTGCGCGTGCTCCAGAGCGGCACCTTCGAGCGCGTGGGCGGCAACACGCCGATCAAGACCGATGTGCGCATCATCGCCGCGACGAACAAGCCGCTGGAACAGGCCGTGGCGGAGAAGCAGTTCCGCGAGGATTTGTTTTACCGCCTGAACGTGGTGCGGCTGCGCGTGCCGCCGCTGCGCGAGCGGCGCGCGGACATTCCGCTGCTGGTGAATTATTTCCTGAAGAAGTTCGCCGAGAAAAACAAGCAGCCGGCCAAGGGCGTGACGGACGAGGCGGTGCGCGCGCTCTCCGCCTACGACTGGCCGGGCAACGTGCGAGAGCTGGAGAACGTGGTGCATCGTGCGCTCGTCGTGTCGAAGGGCGACGCGATGCTCTCGGCGGATTTGCCGCCGGAAGTGTCCAAGGTGTCGAGAGTCGAGAGCCGAGGGACGAGCGCCAGCGGCGCGGCTCCGACGGCGATGCCCACGGACATTGGCGACATCGCGCAGGCGCTCTTCCAGATTGCGCGGCGTGATCCGAAGCTGAAGCTGATTCCCTTCCTCGAACGCGAGATGGTGATTCAGGCGCTCAAGGAGACGAAGGGCAATCAAGTGCAGTCGGCGAAGCTCTTGGGCATCACGCGCGCGACCTTGCGGAAGCGGGTGGAGAAGTTTGGGATTACGCAGCAGTTGGAGATTAAGTAGCAGTCCCGGAGCGCGGGTATGGGCGAAGCCCTACCCGCAGCAGCGTGTCACACCCGGGCGCTTTCCCAGTTTCATGATCCGGTTCCAAGTCGGCATGCTGCGGCTAGTCCTGCGGACATAGCCACGCTCCCTCACTTTCCCCAAAAAAACTTACAGGGGCCGGATTGCTCCGGCCCCTGTTTCGTTGAGTTGGACGGCTGTTCTGATTTAGCTGCCCATAGCGAAATTATTGTGCACGGATGCGGTAGAATTTAACCCCGCCCGTCGTGTCCACCTGCTCGCCGGGAAGCCCGGTGCCGTTGTGCGTGACGAACGTGGTCCACGGGCCGGACGGCGACGGGGCCGATTCGATGACGTAGGTGCGGCCCAGGCCGGTCGGGAAGTTGAGCTTCAATCCGCCCGCCGTCGGCTGCACTGCGAGGCGCAGCAAGGAGGCCGCGTTCAACGGATTCGTGCCGGCGCGGAACTCGTGCAGATTGTTCACGCCGTCGTGATCCTCATCACCACTCGCCGAAGAGAACGCTGCCGACGCGCTGCCGAAGAAGCGCAGACGCCAGAGGTCGCTAATGCCGTCGCCCGCCGAGGAACTCGTGCGCGCCGTGGTGGAAACCACGCCGTCGCGGGTGTGCGTGCGGAAGAGCGCGAGGCCGTTTTCCGAGGCGGAGAAATGTTTCACGACAACGCGATAAGCGGCGTTCGGGCCGGCACTCGCCGGAATGTGAACTGACAGAGTGGCGAGCACCGTGTCGCCGGAGAGGCCGGTGGCCGCGTCGTTCAACCACGCGGCCGCCGCGCTGTTGGTGCCGGAAGAATTCTGCATGGCCGGAGCGCCGAGCGCCGCCGCGCCCGTCAGGCTCACCGGGCTATAGAGCGCCGGAGCGCCATCGAGCGGTTCCACCGTCACGCCGAGGGCCGCGACGCGGATGGGCAGGCCGCCCACGATATGCACGCGCACCGGCACCTGCACGGTCGTACCGGCTGCGCCCACCACGTCATCCACGGAGAGCGCGACCGTGGGCCGGCTGGTGGGAGCGACGTTGCTCTTGGGCTTCGGCGCGGCGCTCGGGCCGGCGAAGGGCGAGCCGTTCGGCACCACGGAGGCCACGCGCACTCCGCCCTGCCAGCGGCGCTGATACCAGGTGAGCGAAGGATCGAGCGAGCGGCGGAAGGTGACGTAGATGTCGTCAATGTTCAGTTGGCCGTCGCCGAACTGGATGCCGTCAATGTTGCCGTTGAAATTGTCGGTCACGCTGCCGTCCGAAGAATCCATCACGTCGAAGAAGTCGCTGCCCTCGGGCGGCATGTTGATGCGATAGACGGCGGACTGGAAGACCTGGAGCACGTCGTTGTTCAGCAGGTTGGTGTTGCCGAAATCGCCGGCGTTGAACCAGCGGAACGGCGCGCAATCGCCCACGAGATACGGACGGCTGCCCACGGTCACGCGCTTGGTGCCGTTGACCGCGCCGACGGTGAGCGAGCCGTTGGTCGGGATGTTGATAAACACATCGCGGCTCACGCCATCGGACGTGGCGGAAGCGCGGTCGAGTTTAATCTGGTAGGTGTCGCCATCCGCCGAGCCAGCGGGGACCACGAAGGAATAACCGCCGAGAATCACCTTGCCGGCACTCGCTTCGAAGACAGTGTCGTGAACTTGGGAAAACCGGATGAGGTCTTGCACATTGGCCGGGTAGAGTCCGTTGACGACGCCGCGCCGCTCCAGCCAGCCCACGGCGAGCAGATTGACCGACGGATTGGTGACCACGAGGGAACCGAGGACGGGCCGGGAGTTCGTGTCATAACCCACGACCATGGCCGGAGGAATGAGCGTGTAGGGCTGGCCGCTCGGCCCGACCTGATCGCCGTTGGGCGTGGTGGGATATTCCAAGGCGGATTTGAACGAGGGCTGGGTGCCGTCCACCGGCAGTCCGGTTTCATTCGTCACCACCACGTTGAACTGGAAGGAATACATCGAGACGCCGGGCAGCACGGAGAGCGTGACGGGGGCGTAGAACCGCTGGCCGGCGGCGGCCACGAAATCGCTCGAAGCCTCGCCGCTCTCGAAGCCGAAGCTGATCGAGTTCGCGTCGAAATTCGTCGGCGAGAAAATCTTCGTCGCGATGTCGCTCGGGCGGAAGTTGTCGCGGAAGGCGCGCACCTTGAACGTGCGGTTCGTGTTCTCCAGGTTGAACGACACGTTGTCGCCCGCGACGATGGGGCCGAGCACGTTCGGGTTTTCGCCCACGCCGTCCGTCGGGTCCGAGCCGTCCCAAGTGTACCACATGCGCGCGCCGGTGGTGATGTTGTTGACGTCGAACGAGGCGGCGTTGTCACCCACGATGGCGGGGTTGGCGGTCTTGAAGATGAAGCGCGACTGGATGATGGCGCTGGAGCGGCGGCCGTCCGCCGTGCCGATGGCTTTGATGGTCACGTCCGGCTGCGGATTGATCATCGAAGGCGGAATGGCCGAGGCCGGCTCGCCGTCGCGATAGAGCGGCGGATTGTCGCCGATGCCCGCGCCGGGATTGGGGATGGTGTCTTCAAACGGATTGGCCGGAGTCGGCCCGTACGTGAAGTAGGTCTGCGTGCCGGCGACGGTGTAGCTGGCAATGGTCACCGCGTTGTTGAAGACGCCGGAAACAATCGGGCGGAGGACGGTCACGAACTGGCCGAACTCATCCTTCACCAAATCCACCCAGCCGATGACCGGGTCCGGGACGGGCGGCTGCACCGCGCCGGTGTTGATGCGGCGCACGAGGTTGTTGCCCTTGTCCACGACAAGGAAACCGCCGCCGCTGGAGTCAGCCGCGATGCCGACGGGCGCATTGAACTTGGCCGACAGGGCCGGGCCGTTGTCCGTGCCGGCGACGCCCGCGACTCCCGCGTAGGTGCTGACGGAGTAGGAGCCGTTGACGGCGTTGGTGACGACGCGGCGCACGGTGTGATTCCCGGAGTCCACGACGAGCAGGCCGCTGCTGACGCCCATCCAGAGGAGACCGCGCGGCAGATTGAAGCGCGCATTGCTGCCGACGCTGGAATCGGTGGTGCCGCTGAAGCCGGGCGCGCCCGCCACGAGCGTCACAGTGCCGTTGGTGTTGATGCGCTTGATGGCGTGGTTGAGCGTGTCGGCGACCCAGAGCTGGCCGTCGTCTCCGACCGCCACCGCCGCCGGCTGGCTGAAGCCGGAAGCCACGGTGGTCACGTTGTTGTTCGTGTCGAGCTTGCGGATGCGGTTGTTCTGCGAATCGGCGATGTAGATGTTGCCCGCCGCGTCCGCCGCGAGGCCGCGCGGATAGCTGAAGCGCGCCGCCGCGCCCTGACCGTTCACATTGCCGAAGAGACCGGGCGAGCCGGCCAGATTCGTGACCACGCCGCTGGTGGAGACAAAACGGATCAAATGGTTCTGCGCGTCTGCGACGATCAGGCCGCCGCGTGCGAAGACGATGCCTTGCGGGATGTTGAAGTGCGCGCCTTCGCCCACGCCCTCGTTCGATCCAGCCACATTCGTTTCACCGGCCAGGACCGTGTAAGTGGAAAGTCCCGTCAGCACGCGCAACACGCGATGGCTCGCGCCGTCCGTGATGTAAGCCGCGCCGTCCGGCCCGACCGCCACCGAGTGCGGCTCGAAGAGTCCGCCCGTGACCGCCGTGTCCACCGTGATGTCCGCCGCGCCCACGCGGGCGACCGCACCGACGAGGCCGAACGCCAGAGCCAGCGCGCGGAGAGAAAAGTAATTCTTCATAAAAGTTCTTTGCGGTTGAAAGTTACGGTTGCGCGGGGTTGGTGCCGTTCTGGTACTCCTGCCAGTTCAGTGCCCCGTCCGAGTCGGGATCGGCGCTGTCGGCGGCCTCGGCGGCGGAAACGCTGCCGAAGTAATGCACGCGCCATTCGTCCGAGGTCTTCTGGCCGCCCTGCGGCGGGGCCGAATAAATCCAGGCCGAACCGGGAATGCTTTCAAAGGTCAGCGGCGTTTGCAGGTTCGGGCCGCCGGCCGTGTGACTGAAACGAATCGTGTAGTGCTTCCCGACCGCCGGCACATGCGGAATGGTGAACTTGAGCAGCCCCAGCACCTGGTTGCTTTGCACCAGCGGCGAGAACGGCGTGGCCGGCACCATCGCCCAGGCGCAGGCCAGATCATTCGCCGTCGTGCCGGGCACGCTGAGAAAACCGCTTTCGCCCAGATACGGCTCGAAGGACAGCCCCGTGGCCGTGGCCATGCCGGGTTCGCCTTCAATCGTCACGCGGAAACCCAGTCCGGCGAGCGCCTGGCCGGGCGCAACTTTCACGGACACCGGCAAGGCGTTTTCTCCGTAGCCCAAATTGAAACCGTTGCCCGCGCTCAACGTGACCTGGCGCGACCAGCCGGCGGGTGCGGACTTGGCCGAAGCCGTCGCCGCGAAAGGCTGCGGCGCGAAATCCGACTGCCGCTCACCGGCGGACCAGACGCGAATCACGTTCGTGGAGTCCAGGCCGATGGAACGGGCCAGCACCACCTGCCAGTCGAAGTAGCCGATTTCCGCATCCGGCTGGAACGGCAGCGTGGGATGCACATCCATCGCATTGAACGCGTCCGAGAACGCATACGGCACGCGGATGCCGAACGAGGCGAACATCACCGCGTTCACATCGTTGTTCTCCAACTGGCCGTCGCCGAACTCACCGGCGTTGTAGCCCGGCCCGACCGCGACATCACCCACGAGATACGGCAGCCCTTGCACCGTGATGGTGCGCGCCGGAGCGGGAGCGATTTGAATCGGTGTCTGGTAGCCGTCCGTCGTGGCGGAGACTTCCAGCACGCGAATGCGATACGTGTCGCCCTCCAGCGCCGCGCCGCTGATCGGCACCGCGAGCAGCGCCGTGGTCGCAAAATTTTCGATGTCAATGAAGGCGTTCGTTCCAAAGGCCGTGACCACCACGCCCAGGGTGTCGCCGATGGTGTAAGGCTGGGACACCGTGTAGCGCGCCGTCTGGCCCGCCGCCGCCGCCGTGACAATCGGCACAAAGTCATTCGTGGAAATCGACACGCCCGTGAGATACGGCTCGATGGCCGGCGCGCCGTTCTGCGGCGTGATCTCGACGCGATACTGGAAGGAGCGGACGTGGGCGAGCGCACGCAGGTTCGCCACAATGGGCACGAGGATTCTCGCGCCGCTGCCCGCGATGAAGTCGCGCGGAATGCCGAACTCGTTCGCCGAGGCGGGCTGGCCGCTGATGACTGTGCTCGAGCCGGCGGCGGAAATTGCCTTCAGACGCAGCGAGGTCAGGTCGCGCAAATTCTCGGTGAAGCGGAAGGAGCCGGTGCCGTTCTCAAGCGCGACCGCCGCGCTGTTCGTCGTCGGTTCCGTGCCGTCCGTGGTGTAATAGACCGGCGCGGCGCTGGTCACGGTGATGGTCACGCCGAAAGGAAAGTAGCCGGAGTTCGGGCCGAAGAGCGGAGCCACGAGCAGGTTCGTGTTGATCGGGCCGCCGTTGCCGTTCGTGTTCGAGCCGCTGTCCGGCAGGCCCAGGCCGGTGCCGGAGGCCGCGCGGAGCAGGCCCCAGAAAATTTCCCCGGCATACACGGTGCCGTTGCTGCTGACCGTGACACCCATCGGATCACGCGACGCGGCCACGCCTTCGGCGCCGCCGGCGCCCTCGACCCAGCCGGGGAACGGGCGCATCCACTGCTTCTTCGGCACGCCGTAGAGCGAAGTGACCGCGAGGTTCGTATCAATGACGCGCAGGCGGTGGTTCAAACGATCCGCGACCACGAGCGCGCCGTTCGGCGCGGTGGCGAGTCCGTAGGGAGCATTGAAACGCGCTTCCGCGCCGGAGCCGTCGAGCAGGCCCACGGGATTGCGCAGGCCGTTCAAGCCGCCGGCGATGATGCTCATGGTGTAGTTGAGTCCGTTGGTGGAACTCAGCCGCCAGATGGCGTGGCCGGTGGATTCAGAGACGGCGAGATCGCCGTTCGGGAGGAAGGCCAGCCCGCGCGGCCGGCGGAACGCGTTGAGGCCGGTGATGGCCTGGCCGCCGACCTGATCGAGCGTGAGCAGCGGCGCGGGGTTGGTGAGCACGAGCTTCTGCACCTGGCCGTTCAGTTGCAGCACGAAGATGTCGCCGTTCCGGCCGAGGGCCAGCGCGGTGGGCACGCGGAAGCCGGAGACGGTCTGGAGCAGCGCGCCCGAGCCGTTGAACTTCCGCAGCTTGCCGTCACGTTGCGTGAGGACATAGACGAGGTTTGATGAGTCCACCGCGACGCCGACGGGCGACGGGAGGCGCGAGGCGAAGGTGCTGGTGAGGCTGTCGCCCTGGCCGGGCTTGGAAACTTTCCGCACCCGGTTGTTGCCCTGGTCGGCGACGAACAGGCTCCCGTTCGTGTCGAGCGCGAGGGAGACGGGGGTGCGAAATTTCGCGTACTCGAGAGTCGGACCGTCCGTCGCGCCGAACCGGCCCGGACCGGCCATGTTCGGTCCGCCACCGAGGGTTTTCACGTCCGGCGCGGCATGGGCCGCGAGGGTCGAGGCGGCGAGCAGGAGGGCTGCCCCCTGCCCGCGCCATTGGAGAAACAAGTTCTTCATAGTGTTATGACTTGAAGTGAACTCTCAAAATCAGTTCTTCGCCGCCGTGGTGGTGTCCGACTTGGGCTTCGTCCAGTCGTAGGGTTTGGCGCTGTCGTAGAAAGCCTCTTTCGTGTCGCGCTCGACCGGGGCCTTCGTCTGGAGGAAGTCGGTGGTCACTTCGCGGAAGTCGTTGTCGCCCACAATGGTCGGAGTGAGGAAGACCACGAGGTTGACCTTGGCACGGCTCTTGTCCGAGTGGCGGAAGAGGTAGCCGAGTCCGGGCACGTCGCCGAGGAACGGCACTTTCTTCTGCTGGTTGCCGAGCTTGTCGCTGATGAGTCCGCCGAGCACGAGCGTGTTCCCGTTCGGAATGTTGACGTGGGTCTCCATGCGGCGGATGGAATAGACGTTCGCGGTGTTGCGGAAGCCGTTGATGATCTGCTCGTCCACCGACGCGATGTCCGAGACCTCGGGAATGACGTGCATGGAGATGTTGCTGTTGGCCGCGATGTGCGGGGTGACGTAGAGGATGGTGCCGAGGTTGGTGTAGGTGATTTCCGCGCCGGCGGGGCTGTTCGCCGAACCGGGCGTGACTTTGAAAATCGGGAAGGCGCGCGTCACGGAAAGCGTGGCGAGCTGGTTGTCGAGCGTCACGGCGCGGGGCGTGGAGACGATTTCCGTGTCCGTGTCCGTGTTGAAGAGCGAGATGACCGCGCTCAAACCGTCCGCGTTCAGGAACGCGGTGGCCGGGTGAAATCCGCGGGACGTGTCCATGGTCAGGCCGCTGCCGGGCTGGTAGCTGTACTTCTCCGTGGTCGAGGAACCGGGCGTGACGGTGTACGGGACGCCGGCTCCATTGAGCGCGGTCCGGGGCGTGCCGGGCACCAGCGTGGTCACATCCGATTCGGTCTGCTTCAAGCGGCCGTTGCCGAAGCTGACGTTCTGCCCGGCCAGCGTGCCGGCCCAGTCAATGCCCTTGACGGAACGCGGGTTCTTGGACATTTCCCAAATCTGCGCCTCGATGAGCACCTGCTTGGTCGGCGTGTCGAGCTTGGCGATCAGTTCTTCAATGCCGGGAAATTCCTTCTCCGTGGCGAGGATGATCAGCTGACTGGTGCGCAGGTCGCCCATCACGTTGCCGTTGGGCGAGAGCGTGCGCTTCACGATCTCGACGACGTTCGAGGGGTGCGTGTGCTTGAGCTGGACGACTTTGGTGAAGAGCGGGTCGGCGGCCTTCGGGTCTTTCACGGTGATGCGCGAGACGCGGATGCGCGGGTCGTGGACGATTTGCAATTTGTAGGTGTCGAGCACGGCGGTGAGCGCGTCCATCGCCGAGACCTTTTCCAAACGCATGGTGACGTTGGGCTGGTTGGTGATGGTGGCGAGGCTCGGGTCGGGGAGGTAATTCAAACC
>JANOAY010000670.1:0-2595 GCA_031411375.1 Pedosphaera sp.
AACCTGATCGTGAAGGCGTTCAACGACATGGGCCTGCCGTGTCACCTGCCGCGCGGCTCCTTCTACGCCTTTCCGTGCATCAAAAGCACCGGACTGACCTCGAAGGAGTTCGCGTGGAAACTGCTCGAACAGGAGAAGGTCGCGTGCGTGCCCGGCGGGGCGTTCGGCGCGAGCGGCGAAGGCTACGTGCGCGCGTGCTTCGCCACGTCGCTGGAGCAGATTCAGGTGGCCGTCGGGCGCATCGGAAATTTCGTGCAGCGCGTGCGGGGCTAGTGAGATTCATGCAATCAAGTGACATGCTTGGAAGCGCACCCCCCTCAATCCTGAAAGGATTGAAATAATCCAGGGTGTGTCCGCCAAAGAATTCCCAACCCTGAAAGGGTTGCATCGCCTCCCGTGCGTCAGAAGTTCTTCGTTTCTTGATTCAACCCTTTCAGGGTTGATGACTCATCGCACGTCACCCCCAGCGTAGCGTATCGGCGACGCAACGTTGGGCTGGATTATCCGAATCCTTTCAGGATTCAGAAATGACGGCCTAAGCTGTGAATGATCACAAGGCTTCGAGGCTGCGCTCCATCGCACGAGCCTCAATAATTCCGCCGCACGCTGCTGCGTTCCTTCAGCCAGTCGAAATCTACCGGCGCAGACGCGGGGAAAGTCCCGCTGCTGGAGCCGAGCACGCGCCGGGTCTCGGCCAGCGCCCAGCGATGATGCTCCACATGTCCGTCCGCGAAGGACAGGTTCGCGCCGCCGCTGTGATCGCCGCCCGGCAGATTGCCCCAGACGTAATCCTCCCAACGGTTCATAAAAAAGCCGTCGTTGATGGTGTCGGGGTTCTCGTCGAGGAAGACGTAGATACGGGACGGATCGGGAAAATCATCCACGCGGAAAAACTGCGTGAGCAACGGATTGAAACGGTTGGTCAGCTCGCCCGGATCGCCGACCAGAGAATTCATCGCATAGCTGCGGAGACGCGGCCCGTTCTCCGCCACCGACTTGTCCGCCGGACATTTGAACACCGCCACGGAAGCGCCGAGATACGGCGCAAGCTGGCCGCTCGTGACCAGTGCGGCGTTCGTGTTGCCCTCGGCGGTCAGCAAGTCCTGCAAGTTGTTCACCCAGTTCTCGCGCCGCAGCAGCGTCTCGTTGATGCCGTGGTTGTGGCACAACTCATCATCATGCTCGCTCGCGTAAAGAAACCACGCGAGACCGAGCTGCTTGAGATTGTTCGCGCACGCCGTCCGCTGCGCGCGCCCCTTGGCCAGCCCGAGCGCGGGCAGCAGCAACGCCGCCAGCACCGCGATGATGGCGATGACCACGAGCAATTCCACCAGCGTAAATCCGCGCCGAAGTTGCATGTCAGGAAGTTCCGAGAAACTTCGCGCGCGCGCGATGGAATTCAGTAGGAGAAGTTCTGACGGTTCATCGCGCGTGACGAAGAGCAGAAAAAATGGCGAAGCGCTAAGCGCGCGGGCCGGCGGCGTGTTGCGCGGCCTCTCCTTCATCGCTCATATGCGATGTGAAAACATTTCCGCAGCGCGTCATCGGAAAAGAATTGTGCGGGAGCGAGAAATGCCGCGACGGTGAACACGCCGCTCGGCCCAGAGTTAATTACCCAAACTCAGATGACCATGTGCGCAAAAACTATGTACTCGCTTATGAACAGACAAAAACCCTCCTTGAAAACTGTCCCCTCCCCACGTCCGCAACGCTCGCACCATCGCAGCCTTTTTTTTGCGCTGCTGACCGTGACGCTGGCGCTTTCATCTCCGCTTTCATCCCTCGCCGCCACGGTGACGAACTGGATTTCGTTCAACAAACACGCGCCCACGGCGGTGTCGCCCGCCAACCTCACGGTGTACAACATGCGCGGCTGGGTGCTGGCCGGTGATCCGGGCACGACCAATCCGCTCGCGGGCAATCTCACGAATTTCTCCGCCGCCGGTTATCCCGCCGGCTACGGGCTGCCCGCCATTTATCAAGGCAGCTTTCTGCTGCGCGCGCCGGATTTGTTTCCGAACGCGGGCATGGGCAATCCCTTCGTCGGCACGCCCGCCTACAATTTGTTCTATCCGGGCGGCAACATCATCGCGGACCTCGCCAACGCCGGCTCGGCCATCGGCATTGGCAACATCGTGAGCGGCGTGGGGCAGGACACGGTGGTGCTGACGTACAGCAACTTGAATCCCGGGATGCGCTATAAATTTCGCGGCACGGCGGTGCGCAACGGCACGGGCGTGGGCACGCACTCCGGGCGCTGGACGATCTCGTCCATCGCGGGCGCGGATTCCTTCAACGACGCCAACACGACGTTTGTTTTGAATTCATCCAATCTCTTCAGCGTGCCCGGACTGGCGCTGACCAACGGCCAGCAAGTTTTCCAAAGCGGCGTGAACACCAACGGCGACATGGTCGGCTGGGATAACATCAATCCCGGAGCTGATGGAACTTTCGCCATCGAAGGAAGGCAGTATGTTGGCAAAGCGCCGTTTGGCAATCCCGCCGCCGGTCCCTACGGCTACGGCTTCAGCGCGATCTATCTTGCCGAAGTCCAAGCCACCGGCAATCTCAATATCACCGGCAATCCGGAAAACA
>JANOAY010000671.1:0-2084 GCA_031411375.1 Pedosphaera sp.
CCGGGGGCGAACTCATTCGTGGTGGGCGCGGTTTGATTTGCGGAGCGTTCTCCCTCACCCCGGCCCTCTCCCGCTGGGAGAGGGGGAACGCCAGTCAGTTTCTCGCCAATCTCAGCGCGCTCGGATTTGCCGACGGCTGACTGACGCTTCTCCCTCTCCTCCGGGGAGAGGGCCGGGGTGAGGGGAACGGGCGCGCGCGAAATCCTAGCCTCACCATCCAACGCGAACAGTGTGACGAGTCCTGCGATCTCCGGCGTCTTCACCTCGCCCAACGCCGTCTCCCATTTCTCCTGCGCCTTGGGCAGTTCGGCCTCGCGGTCGGCCCGCACCTTCTCCGCCGCCGGGATCGATTCGTCGAAGGTGAGCAGCTTCGAGCCTTGCTCGACGGTCGGCAGACGCAGCACCGGCCCGAAATTTTTCACGCGCGTCCCGTCGAGTCCTTTTTCCGGGATGCCGTTGAAGAACGCGTAGAACTGATAGAACTCCTTCTGCGTCATCGGATCGTATTTGTGGTCGTGGCACTCGGCGCAGCCCAGCGTGGAGCCGAGCCAGACCTGCGCCGTGGTGCTCACGCGGTCCACCTGATACTTGGTGAGATATTCCTCCGGGTCCACGCCACCTTCGTCCGTGGTCATCACGTTGCGATGAAAGCCCGTGGCAATTTTCTGCTCGATGGTCGCATTCGGCAGCAGGTCGCCGGCGAGTTGTTCGATGGTGAATTGATCGAACGGCTTGTTGTCATTGAATGCCTTAATCACCCAGTCGCGCCAATGGTGCATCTGGCGAAACCCGTCGAAGTGATAGCCGCTGCTGTCGGCGTAGCGCGCCTGATCCAGCCAGGACTGCGCCATGCGCTCGCCGAAGTGCGGTGAGGCCAGCAGGCGATCCACAACTTGCTCGTAGGCGTCGGGATTCTTGTCCGCGAGAAAGGCATCCACTTCGGAGACCGTCGGCGGGAGTCCCGTCAGGTCGAGGCTAGCGCGGCGAATCAGCGCGGGACGGTCGGCTTCGGGGTTCGGCGTCAGTTTGTGTTCGCCCAACTTGGCGAAGACGAACGAGTCAATCGGGTTCCGCACTTTGAACTTTGAACTCTGAACCTTGAACTTTGAAGGAACTTCCGGCCGCTCCGGCGCGACATACGCCCAGTGCTCCGCCCACTTCGCGCCTTGCCCGATCCAGCGGCGCAGCAAATCGATCTGGGCCGCGCTCAGTTGCTTGCTCTTCGTCGGCGGCATGTGGTCGTCATCATCTGGCGGGAGTGAAATCGCTTTGAGCAGTGCGCTCGACTTGGGCTGGCCCGGCACGATGGCAAAGCCGCCGGAGTCGAGTTCCTTGAACGCGCTCTCCTTCGTGTCGAGACGCAGCCCGGCCTTGCGCTTGTTCTGATCCGGCCCGTGGCAGGCATAGCAGTGGTCGGAGAAGATGGGGCGGATGTCGCGGTTGAAGTCGATGGGTGGCGCGGCGGCGTGAACCAACTGCGGCATGAACGCAGTCAGCAGCAGCGCCACCAGAACGGACGGCAGCACAAACCCGGCTCCGGCGCGGCGCGCCACTGTGTGTTTCAAAAGCATTGGGAACGAGACCAAGTGAAACAGACGCGGCGGGCGGTGTCAGCTTTCAAATCCTTTTCGGGAGCGCGGACCGCCGAGTCCGCGTGATTCTGAACCAGACCTGTTCAACCACGGAAAACCCAGAAGACACGGAAAGAACGGCAGCGGTCTGGTCATCCTGCTTCGCTTCCGTGTCTTCCGTGATTCACAAATCAGGGACACGCGGACTCGGCGGTCCGCGCTCCGCGCCGTCGTTTGTTATCCGTTGCTACCGCTTGTCGCGGAGCGGCGGGATCGGCTAGTCTGCGCGCGTGTTCACCAGTTGCGATTCAAGGAGGTTGGGGCGTGCCGGCCTGGCGCTCTTCTTCGTGGTCGTTGCCCCGATGTTCGCCGCCAGTCCGGCGGAAGATTTCTTTACGAAACAAATCCAGCCCGTGCTTCGGGAGAATTGTTTCAAGTGCCACAGCCATTCCGGGGACAAGATCAAAGGCGGTCTCGTCGTGGACTCGCTCGATGGTTTGCTCACCGGCGGCG
>JANOAY010000672.1:0-3481 GCA_031411375.1 Pedosphaera sp.
GCGGCACTTCTTCCACCGGCGCGCTTTCGGCCAGAACCAGTTGCGGTAAAAAGTTTTCCGTCGGATCCACTGGCTCCGGTTCAGGCGCGGCAGCGGCGGTTTGAAACAAATCCTCCGTCGGCATGGCATCCGTCACGCCCACTTCGCCGCCCGCTGCTTCATCGCGCTGGCGCACGGCTTCGAGGAGCAGAAATTCCCACGAGCCTTCGAGCGTCTCACGCGTCGGGTCGACGAAGGGCAGGTGCGTGAACTCGCCGCCGGGGTTGGTGAGAAGTTTTTGCAGCCCCGCCTCGCCCGTGACCCCGCCGCACTCCGCGTGAATGAGCGCGCCGGTGCGGATGTAAATGCGACCGCGCTGGCCGCGCCCGGTCAGTTCGAGAATGAGCGAATGCCGGCTCAGGCATTCCATCTGGATGATATCCTCGATGCCCACGCGCCGGAGCATCCCGCGAAAACCCTGCTCAACGGGGAGACGCACGAGTTCGTTCAGCGCGGTATAGAGCGCGGTGTAGCCTTTGGTGTCATGCGGTTTTTCCAGCACGAGTTCCACGCCGCCATTGAAAGCGTGGGAGCGGGCCTCGTCGTCGAGAAAACCGCTGAGCACGGCCTTCTTGAGCTGCGGATGCTTGCGGTTGATGAGCAGGAGGAGCTGCACGCCGTCCACCACGGGCATCCGCACATCGAGCACGGCGAGGTCCACCTGCTGCGTGTCGAGGGCGCGGAGGGCGGTCGCCGAGTCTGTGGCGGTCAGCACCTGCCAGCCGCCCTCGCTCAACTGCTCCATGTAGGGCTGCAACAGTTCGAGGAAAGGCTCGTCGTCGTCCACGAAGAGCACGGTCTTGCGATTGGTGTTGTCGGAAGTCATTTCAACGCACTGGCGGGCGCACTCTACGCGAAAATTGAAAATCTAAAATTCAAAATTTCTGCCCGTGGAAAAACGCGGACACGGCACTGGCCCCGGAGCGCGGCTGTGTCCCGCGCCGGGCGGGATCAGCCGCAGCAGCCTCGCATGAAACCATGCGCTCCGATTTTCGGCACCCTGCGGCTGTGCTGCGCCACCGCCGCGCTCCCTTACGGTGAAGGTGCCAAGATGCACCCTGGCTGCGGCCCGCCGGGAATAACCATTTGCAACCGCGCATCTAACTTCTAAATTCCGAACCCAAATTCATGCGGCAATTCGCAACCATCGCCAGCAACACGTTTATGGAGCTTGTCCGGCAGCCGATTTTTCTGCTGCTCGCGACGGCTTCCGCCGTGTTCTCGGTGTTCCTCGCCAGCGTGCCCTACTTCGGGTTCGGCGATGACCCGATCCTCGTGAAGCAATCCGTGCTCGCCGTGATGCTGCTCGTCGGTCTGCTCGGTGCGGTTCTCAGCGCGAGCAATACCTTGGCGCGCGAAATCCGCACCGGCACCGCGCTCGCCGTGCTGTCGAAGCCGATTGGCCGCGCGCAATTTCTGCTCGCCAAATACACCGGACTCGCCGCCGCGCTCGCGGTGCTGAACTACATCAACATGGTCGCCGCGCTCACCGCCAGCCGCATGACCTTCGATGCCTACGGCTCGGCGGACTTGCGCGCGCTCGGGATCTTCTTCGGCGCACTGGTGCTGGCCTACGCGGCGGCGGGCTTTGCGAATTACTTTCTGCGCCGCCCATTCGTCTCCCACGCGATGTTCGCCGTGGTCGCCATGATCACCTTGGCTTTTCTGCTCATCCATTTTCTGCCCAAGGACGTGGACAAGACTTCCCTCGGCGGCCTCACCGACTGGCGCATCGTGCCCGCGTCCGTGCTGATTCTCTTCGCGCTGTGGATTCTCGCCGGACTCGCGCTGGCCTGCTCGACGCGGCTGGAAATGATTTCCACGCTCGCCATCTGCTCCGGCTTTTTCCTGCTCGGGCTGATGTCGGATTACGTCTTTGGCCAGCGCGTCGAGGCCGGCGTGTGGTGGGCAAAAATCCCCTACGCGGCGCTGCCGAACTGGCAGCTTTTCTGGGGCGGCGACGCGCTCATCGCCAAGCAGTCCATCGCGTGGGGCAGCTACCTCGGCACGTCGTTGATTTACACCATCTGTTACGTCGGCGCGGCGCTCTGCGTGGCGCTGTGTCTGTTTGAAGATCGCGAGCTGGGGTAAAAACCAAATGAATTTTAGCCACGGATTAAATACGGATGAAACACGGATGCAAAAACTGCTTTGCCCTTTCCGTGTTCGATCCGTGTTTCATCCGTGGCTAAAGAAAATCTGATGGAACAGAACCGAACCAAACTGACGTTGCTCAATCTCGCCGCGCTGCTGCTCGCGGGCGGGGCCGCGCTGGGCGTCGCGCTCACCTCGCACGTCCTCACCGCCGTGGTCGCCACCGTTTTCTGCGGTGTAGGCCTGGTCGTCACGCTCCTCAGCTACGTGCTGATGCAACTCCTTGAGCGCGAAAAAAATGAGCGCCTCGAATACGACGAACTGACCAAAGCGCCCTCCGCCTCCGCGCTGTTCAACAAGGAGGAAACCTCCGGCCTGCCCGCGCATCGCTCGCGCGAACAGTTCGAGAAATTTATCGTCCCGGGTTTCACCTTCGCGCTGCTGCTCGTCGAGGGCGCAGGCGTCTTCTTCCTCTGGCGCTGGCTGGCGAAGGCCGCCGTGCCGATGGAACGGCCTTACTTCGGTCTCGCCATTTTCGCGCTGCTCGCGCTGGTGCTGTTCATCATCGGACGTTTTTCCGTGGCACTCGCCCGGTTGGAGAAGCAGCGGTTGCTCGAACCGCCTGCCGTGTCCGTGTTGTCGTCCGCCTACTTTCTGGCGCTCGCGGCGGTGGCGGTGGGGCTGTTCAGCGCCGGGGTGCCGCGCGTGGACCTCTGGGTGGCGCGTGCTCTCGTCGTGCTGCTCGGTGTGCTCGCGGTCGAGACGCTGCTGACGCTGGTGCTGGAAATTTATCGCCCGCGCGTGAAGGGCCGCGAGACGCGCCTGCTCTATCACAGCCGCGTGATGAGCCTGATTTCGCAGCCGGAGAGCCTCTTCACCACGGCGGCGCATGCGTTGGATTACCAGTTCGGCTTCAAGGTTTCGGACACTTGGTTCTTCCAGTTTCTCCAGCGCGCCTTTGCGTGGATTCTGCTCGGGCAGTTCGCGCTGCTCATTCTCTCCACCTCTTTTGTGGTCATCGAGACGGGCGAGCAGGCGTTGCTCGAACGCTTCGGCAAGCCCGTCGCCGGCAGCGCCATTCTCGATCCCGGCTGGCACTTCAAGATGCCGTGGCCCATCGACAAGGTTCATCGCTATCAGACCGAGCGCATCCAGACCTTCGAGGTGGGATTGGAGCATGACGAAAGCGCGGAGCAGGAAGACACCGTACTTTGGACCGTGAGCCACGCCAAGGAGGAGTTCAACCTGCTCGTCGCCAGCCGCGAGAGTGTGACCAATCTCGATGGCGCGAAGAAAAGTCCGCCGGTGAATTTGCTCACGGTCAGCATCCCGGTGCAGTTCCAAATCA
>JANOAY010000673.1:0-1716 GCA_031411375.1 Pedosphaera sp.
CTCGCCAGCCTCTCCGTTAGCGCCGCGGGCCGCACGGCCATCGACGTTCTCCTCGAGGATTTGGAGCGACTCCGTGCTCACGGTCGTTTGCCAGAACTCAACTGCATCTACAGCTACCCCCGCGACGAGGAGGCGGGGCCGGTGCGCACGGATGTCTTCTCCTTTCACGCCGACAGCGCGCCGGTGGAAGCCGATACCTGGCTTTGCACTTACCACGGCGCACCGAGCGAAGGTCTGCGCAATGACGAAGCACGGCGTCGCGTGGACGTGCCCGAAACCCGCGCCGCGCTGCTGAAACTTTTCGGCGGGAATGATGACGAGGAGTTCCGCGAGTTTCTGAGCGAGCACTGCTACGACCTTCACTACGCCCCTGCCCCGCTGGCGCAACCGTTTTCCTTTGGCGTGGGCCATCTCTGGCGCATCGCCGTGGACTGGCCCGGCAGTCCGGTGCCGCCGTGTATTCATCGCGCGCCGGAAACGCCGCCCGGCGATCCAGCGCGACTGCTGCTGATCAGTTGAGCGGCCTTCACCACTTTGAAATACCGCCTCATCATCTTCGATTCCGACGGCACGCTGGCGGACACGCTGCCGTGGATGCGAAGCCAGTTCAACGAGCTGGCGGAGGAACATGGCTTCCGAAAAGTCGAGCCGCACGAATACGAACGCTTCCGTGATTTGCACGGCAGCGCGTTGCTGCGGGAACTGGGACTGCCGCTGTGGAAACTCCCGCGCGTGGTGACGGCGATGCGGCGGCGCATGGCGGAGCACACCGGAAAGTTCTCCACGTTCCCCGGCATCAGCGAGACGCTGACGCGGCTCACGGCAAACGGCGCGCAACTGGCCGTCGTCAGCTCGAACTCGCGCGAGAACGTGGAGCGCGTGCTCGGCGTGGAGAACGCGCAGCGCATCACGCACTGGGCCTGCGGCGTGTCCATGCTCGGCAAGGCGGCCAAGCTACGGCAGGTGATTCGTCAGAGCGGTGTGTCGCGAGACGAAGCGATCTATATTGGCGATGAGATTCGTGATGCGGAAGCGGCAGCCAAGGCCGGCATTGCCTTCGGCGCAGTGACCTGGGGCCAGCACGGAGCGGAAGCTCTCGCGGCGCAGCGCCCAGCGGAAATCTTTGCGACGGTGTTGGAGATGGCGAAGAAGCTGGCCTGAAGGTCACTGCTTCAAGCGATAAATCTTCGGGCTGGTAGCCGTCGAGTTTGTCACCACGCGGTTGGTGCCGGTGATGACGGGCGGTGGCGTCGCCGTGGCCCAGTTCGTGGCGCTCAAGTTGGTGCTGAACTGGAGGGTGTAGCCGGTTAAGTTCGTCGGCCACTTGAGCCGCACTGACGAGGGCGGGAGGTGATCAATCTCCAGCTTGGGACGCGGCGGCGTCGGCGTGCGCGTCAGCACCACGTCGTTGCCCGTGCCGCCGGTGTAGCTGATCACGAACGACTCTTGGCCAATGGTGAGCGGCGCGTTCTGCGGCAGGCCGGTGAACGTGCCCGTGACTGCATCGGCCCCGTCGTTATTGATGAGCGTGAACTGCTGGCCCGTGGTCGAAAGGAAATTGAGCGACGCCTGCAAAGCCAGCCCGCGGAGATCGACGAGGCCGCGCGCGACGATCTGGTCGTAGCCAGTGGGATGGCCGTTCAACTCCATCTCCAGTTTTCCCGCGCCACCGCTCGCGTCGAAATTGCTGCAAGTGAGAGTGCCGGCACTGGCTCC
>JANOAY010000674.1:0-1533 GCA_031411375.1 Pedosphaera sp.
CGCCAGCCGCAGCCCGTGGAACGCATGATGCGCGACCGCCGTGTCGTGACCGGCGGTTTGGAGGACCTCCTTCACCAGCTCGACCAGCACAGGATCGTCGTCAATGATGAGGACAGGGGCGCCCAATTGCATCCGCGCTCATCGGCGGGGCCGGGGAAAAACTTTAGCGGAGCGCCGGCTTCCAGCCCGGCGCGTGAGTCCTCCAATCATCATTGCTCACGCCATATCGCGCAGGAGCGCGGACTTCAGGCCGCTTCAATCTACGACCGCAGAAGGTGTGGAAATTCTCCTGCGCGTGAAATGAAGCGCGGTGAAGCGGCCTGAAGTCTGTGCTCCTTCGCCGTCGTGAGCGCGGTCACTCCGCCGTCAGCGCCGGCCACATTTCGTGCTGCGGCACCACGAGGCCGCGCGCGCGAAGAATGTTGAAGCGTTGCGCCGCATTGACCAGCCGCTGGTCGGCGGCCACGCACCAGAACTGGTTGGCGAACTTGCTCACGTTCAGCCGCGTGAAGACGGAGCGCAGTCGCGCCTTCTGTTCATCAAGCGGGTGAATCAGCACCAGGCCCGCGTCCACCAGCGCCGGTTTCGTGCCGAGGCTGCACTCCACGCCGCTGACCCTCGCGCGCAGTTCGCCGGACGCACTGACGAAGATGCGCTCCACGCACAACGGCGCGGAGTCTGGATCGACTACTTGGATCGTGGCGCACATGAGATGCATTGTTTGTAGCGGCACGCGCGCGCGTTGCCACAAAAATTTCCGCCGCGCGCATGAATTCTTTTTCCTGATTCATGCTCCGTCTTGAATTAGTAGGGCAGCCGTCTCGGCTGGTGACTCTTCAGCCGGGACGGCCAAAGGACTGTGGCAGGCGGGACGCCCGCCCCACTACGTTGGTTGAACCTTTTCTCGCCTCGCGCATTCCACTCCCCGTAAATGCTGGTTGTGCCTGGCGACGAATCACTGCCCGTGGCCGCCGCGCGCGCGGGAGATCCCGCCGCGTGGGACGCGCTCTTCCGCCGCTACCAGCTTCCGCTTTACGTGTATGTGTTTGAACTGCTGCGCCATGAACAGACCGCGCTCGACGCCGTGCAGGAGACCTTCATTAACGCCGCGCGCCACCTCGCCACGCTGCGGGCCGACGCGAAGTTCGGCTCCTGGCTCTTCGGCATCGCGCACCAGAAATGCGCGCAGCACTGGCGCAAGCCGCGTCGCGAGGAACCGCTGGATGAATCGTTCTTCGAGCAACCGGATGATGAGCCGTTGCCCGCTGACCTGCTCATCCGCGCCGAGCAGGAGGAGGAACTGATGACCTTGCTGAACCAACTGACCGAGCCGCATCGCGCCGTGCTGCTGCTGCACTTCCTCGAAGAATTTTCGCTCGAAGAAATCGCCGCCATCACCGGCGTCGGCCTCGGCACCGTGAAGTCGCGATTGCACTACGCGAAGAAATCTTTGCGCGAACTGATCACCGAAAGGACGACATGAAAAATCCTCGCGAAATTTTGTTGGCCCGCCATCAGGCGGCGGTACCCGAG
>JANOAY010000675.1:0-5224 GCA_031411375.1 Pedosphaera sp.
TCGTCACGATCTTGTTGGCGAAGCCGCAGGGCAGGCTGATCCCACAGATTCCTGCGAGGTTTGCCGCGATGGTGTAATTGACGGAGCCGTTGCCCGAGCCGCCCGCCGTCAGCACCGTGATCCAAGAGTTGCTGGTCGTCGCCGTCCACGCGCACGCCGAGGCGTTCACCGTGAACGCGTTTGATTCCACGCCCTCGCCGTGGCTGCGGCTCGCGAGCGGCAGCGTGACCGGACAGGTGTTCGAGGACTGCACCACGGTGTATGCGCGCGTGGCGATGATGACCGTGCCGGTGCGCGCCGTGCCGTTCGGATTGTAAGCCGTGGCATAGGTCACGAAGCCGCTGCCCGTGCCGTTCGTGCTGGAGAGAATGGTCAGCCAGAAATTCGTGTTGCTCACCGTCCACGGGCAGCCGCCGGGCGACGTGACCGCCACCGAGCCGCCCTCGGAGATGAAGCCATGCGTCTGGTTCGTCGGCGCAATCGAGAACACGCAGCTCGAACCGTTCTGCACAATCGTGAAGTTCTGCTGCGCGATGACCACGACGCCCGTGCGCGCGACCGACGACGGATTCACCGCCACGCTGTAAGCCGCGTCGCCGTTGCCCGAGCCGTTCGTCGCCGTGAGGATCGTGACCCACCCATTCGTGTTGCTCACGGTCCAGTTGCAGCCCGCCACCGCAGTGATGCTCACGAGACCGCCCTCGGTGCCGGCGCTGTGCGAGCGCGTCGTGGGCAGAATCGAATACGAGCAGGGCGCGGCGCTCTGCGTCAGGGTGTAAGTGACGCCCGCGATGTTCATCACGCCCACACGGGCCACGCCGGCAGGATTCGCCGCCACCGTAAAGTTCACCGCGCCGTTGCCCGCGCCGTCCGCCGGCAGCGAGAAGGTGATCCACGCGTTCGTGTTCACCACGTTCCACGCGCAGAGCGCGTTGCCGGTGATGGTCACACTGCGCGCGCCGCCCGCCGCGACGACCGTAGTGGCGTTCGTGCTGAGGGTGAAGTTGCACGCGCCAATGATGGTGACCGTGGTGGGCGCGTAGCTCGCGGGCAGCGAACTTGCGTTCACGTCGGAGACCTGCGCGAAAATCGGCGTGTTGGTGAACCCCACGTCCGTGGTGGCAAAACCGCTGCCGGGCGTCGCGCGGAACAAGACTTCGGCCACGACGTTCGAGCCGGGCGCGAAGGTCACGCCCGTGCCGATGTCCAGACCGAGCTGGACGCCCACACGTCCCGCCGCGAGCGCAGCGGGGGAGGAGTTCACGGAGAAGGTCGCGTTCAAGTTGCTCGACGCCACGCCGCGCACCGCCTGCACGAAGGCCAGTTGGTTTGTGTCGAACTGAAGGCTCACGCCCATCGCGTTTTCGTTGCCGGTGGATTCGAGCACGATGCGGACGCGGTTCGTCTGGCCGCGCGCCACGTTCATCGTCAGCGCACGCACGACGCGCGACGCCCCGGCCTGCACGACCGTGAACGGCGTGCCGCCCACGTAGATGCCGCCGAGCCGGAGCGCGCCGGTATTCGTCGCCACGCTGAACGTCACCGTGCCGCTGCCCGTGCCGTTCGTGGCCAGCGAAGTGATGGTGATCCAGGAATTGCTGTTCACCACTGTCCATACGCAGACGTTGCTCGCGGTGAAGGCGAAGGAACCGTTGGTCGGGTTCGCCGCGAAGCTCAGGCTAGACGGTGTGAAAACGTAAGTGCAGGGCTTCGCCGCCTGCGTGACGGTGAAGTTCTGCCCGGCGATGACCACCACGCCCGCGCGCGGCGCGAAATCCGGATTCGCCGCCGCCGCATAAACCACGGTGCGCCCGCCCGTGCCGCCGTTCGTGATCGTGATCCACGCGTTGGTGTTCACCACGTTCCAGGAACAAGCCGCGTCGGTGAGAACATCCACGCTGCCCGATTCCGCGTCACCGCCATGCGTCGCGCCGCTCGCCGAAAGTGAGAAAACGCAGGGCACGCCCGCCTGCACGATGTTAAACGACTGACCCGCAACGACGACCGCACCCGTGCGGCTCGACACACTTGGATTCGCCGTGACCGCATACGTCACCGCGCCGTTGCCCTGGCCGCTCGCGCCCGTGGTCACGATGAGCCACGGCTGCGTCGCCACCGCCGTCCAGTCGCAGCCGAGGAGCGTCTGCACATTGAACGAGCCGTTCGTGGTCGCGGATCCGAGAGAAATTTGCGCCGGCACGAGCGCGTACGTGCAAGGCGCACCGTCCTGGCTGATGGTCACCGTCTGTCCGCCGATGATGACCTGGCCGCTGCGCGCGAAGATCGTGGGATTCGCCGCGATGGTGAAATTCGCGCTGCCGCTGTTCGTGCCGTTCCACGCGTCAAAGTTGATCCAAGAGTTCGTGTTGAACACGTACCAGATGCAGCCGCTGCCGGTCGTGACCGGGATGCTGCCGCTCGCGCCCGCCGAATTATGCGACGCGACCGGCGGCGTGACCGTGAACGAGCAGGACTGCCCCGCCTGGTTCACGACGACCGGCGCTCCGCCAATCGTGAACACACCCTGACGCGGTGTGCCGCTTGCGTTAGCCGCGACGGTGTAGCTCACGCTGCCCGCGCCCGTGCCGCTGGTCGCGGTGTTGAAAGTGATCCACGCGTTCGTGTTCACGACGTTCCACGCGCAGCTCGCCGTGTTGACCGTGAAATTCGCCGTGCTCGTCTCCGCACCCGGCCCGTGCGTGCGGACCGGGGGATTGACCGTGAAGCCGCAGCCCGATCCCCATTGCGTGATGAGCAGCAAGTCGCCGCCGACGTTGAAGTAGCCGTAGCGAGGATTGACGCCGGGGTTCGCCACGATGGAGTAACTCACCGTCGTCACCGCCGCATTGCCGCTCCCGTTCGCCGTGATGGTCAGCCAGGAGTTCGTGTTCAACACACTCCAGCCGCAGCCCGCCGTCGTCGTGACCGTGAAGGAATTGTTGTTCAAGCCGGCGCCGTGGGTGCGGTTCGTCGGCGAGACGCGATACGTGCAGCCCGTGCCCATCTGCGTGAGTCCGAAGGCGATGCCGCCCACGTTCACGAAGCCCGACCGCGGCGCGAAATCGGTGTTCGCCGCGAGGCTGTAAAGCACATGGCCCGAACCGTCCACGCGCGGGCCGGATGTGATCGTGACCCACGCGTTCGTGTTCGTAACGCCCCACGAGCAGCCCGTGAGCGTGAGCACGCCGATGCCACCGCTTTCCGCTGTCGCGCGATGCACGTTGTTGCTCGTCAGCAACGCGAGCGTGCATTCGAGTCCGGGCAGTTGCGTCACCGTGAAAGCTTGGCCCGCGACACTCACCGTGCCGGTGCGCGAGAGCACGGAAATGTTGGACGACACGCTGTAATTCACCGGGCCACTGTTGGTGTTGTTGAGCGGCGAGGTGATTGTGATCCAAGGCGTGGCCGTGCTCGCCGTCCACACGCACCCGGGCAGCGTCGAGACGTTGACGGAACCGTTCTCCACGCCCGCCCCGTGCGCCGCGCTGGTGGACGAGAGGAAATAATTACACGCCGCGCCGTCCTGATTGACCGTGAAGTTCAGCCCGTCAATCCGCACCACCGCCGAGCGCGCCAGCGCCGTCGGGTTCGTGGCAATGAGGTAGCTCACACTGCCGCTGTTCGTGTTGTTCAGGCTGGAGAGAATCGTGATCCAAGGCGCACCATTCGAGACGCTCCAAGTACAGCCGATCAAGGTCGTGACGGAAACCGTGTTGCTCTCCACGCCCGCGCCGTGCGTCGCGCTGCTCGACGAAAGCTGGAAGCTGCACGCCGCGCCCGCCTGCGCCACCGTGAAGGTCAGCCCCGCCACCGTCACCGTGCCGGTGCGGAAGAGCGCGGTGGAATTCGACTGCGTGCTGAACGTCACCACGCCGCTGTTTGTGTAAGTCGGCCCGTTGAGAATCGTCAGCCACGGCGTCGTCGTGCTCGCCGTCCACACGCAACCGGTCAGCGTGTTCAAACTCACCGAGCTGTTCACCGCCGTCGAGACGAGCGTCACGCTGTTCGAGTTGAGCGAGTAGCTGCACGGCGCGCCGTCCTGGGTGACCGTGAAATTCTGCCCCGCGACCAGCACCGTACCGGTGCGCGTGAGCGCGGTCGGGTTCGCCAGCAAATTGAAATTCGCCAGGCCGCTGTTCGACTGCGTGCCGCTCGTGACCACTGAAATCCACGGCGTCGAAGTTGTTGCTGTCCACACGCAGCCCGTCAGCGTCGTCACGCCCACCACGCCCGGTCCTGCGCCGAAGCCGTAGTTCGCGCCGCTGGACGAAAGCACATAGTTACACGCCGCGCCCGACTGCGTGATGGTGAGCACCTGGCCCTGAATGTTCACGAACGTCGTGCGCGGGAGCGCCGTCGGATTCGTCGCGACCTGATAGCTGAACGTGCCGCTGTTTGTGTTGTTGAGCGGCGAGGTAATCGTGAGCCACGGCGCACCGTTGGAGGGCGTCCAAGTGCAGCCAATCAAAGTCGTGACCGCCACTGAGTTCGCTTCCAAGCCCGCGCCGTGCGCCACGCTGTTCGTCGCCAGCGCGAACGTGCAAGGCGCTCCGCCTTGCACGACCGTGAAATCAAGGCCCGCCGCGCTCACCAGACCGGTGCGAGAGAGCGCCGTGGGATTCGCGTCCACGCGATAGCTCGCCATGCCGCTGTTGGAATTGTTGAGGCCGGAAAGAATCGTGATCCACGGCGTGACCGTGCTGACCGGCCAGGTGCAGCCCGTCAGCGTCGTCACCGCGACCGTGCCGGTGTTCACCTGGTAAGTGAACGAGGCGAAGTTGGTTCCGAGCGCGTACTCGCAGCCTGCGCCGAGTTGCGTGACCGTGAAATTGATGCCCGCCATCCGCACCACGCCCGAGCGCGCGAGCGCCGTGGCGTTCGATAGCGCGCGATACGTCACGCTGCCGGAGTTCGTGTTGTTCAGCGACGACTGGATGACGATCCACGCGTTCGTGTTCTCCACCGTCCACGGACAGCCGAGCAGCGTCGTGACCGCGACCGTGTTCGTCGCCGGACTCGCCGCGTGCGTCACGCTGTTCGTCGCGAGGCTGAACGTGCAGCCCGCCGCCGCCTGCGACACCGCAAAGTCGAGACCGGCAATCCGCAACACCGCCGAGCGCTCCAGCGCCGTCGGGTTCGCCAGCACGCTCAGAATCACCGTGCCGCTGTTCGTGTTGTTGAGCGGCGACTGCACCACGATCCACGGCGGGATGTTCGACACCGA
>JANOAY010000676.1:0-2891 GCA_031411375.1 Pedosphaera sp.
CTCTGGCGAAGTCGGTATGCTGCCCCGCGCACACGGCTCGGCGGTGTTCGTTCGCGGTGAAACCCAGGCAGTCACCCTGGTGACGCTCGGCACCAGCGAAGACGCCCAGGAATTTGATTCCTACACCGGTGGCCAGACCAGCAAGAAGTTCATCCTGCACTACAACTTCCCGAACTTCTCCGTCGGCGAAACCGGACGCATCAGCGGCCCCGGCCGCCGCGAAATCGGCCACGGCGCGCTCGCTGAGCGTTCCATCGAGCCGATGCTCCCGAAAGATTATCCTTACGCCGTGCGCGTCGTTAGCGAGATCATGGAATCCAACGGTTCCACCTCGATGGCCTCCGTCTGCGGCGGCACGCTGGCGTTGCTCGATGCGGGCGTTCCGCTCAAAAGCCCCGTCGGCGGCATCAGCATTGGCATCTGCGCCGAATACAGCGGCGACGCCATTTCCAAATACACGCTCCTCACCGACATCATCGGCTGGGAAGATGCGTTCTGCGACATGGACTGCAAGCTCGCCGGCACCGCCAAGGGCATCACCGGCTTCCAGCTTGACCTCAAGCTGCGCGGCCTGCCGCCCGCCATCATGGCCGAGACCGTGAACCGCGCCTACACCGCGCGCCTCGCGATTCTCGCCGAGATGGCCAAGGTCATTTCCGAGCCGCGCACCGAGATGAGCAAGTACGCCCCGCGCATCGTCACGGTGAAGATCAACCCCGAGAAAATCGGCCTGCTCATCGGACCTGGCGGCAAGAACATCAAGCGCCTCGTGGACGAATCCGGCTGCGAGATCAACATCGAGGACGATGGCACCGTGCGCATCTTCTCCACCAACCCCGACGGCATCGAAATCGCCAAGCGCGAGATCGAAGGCATGACGGCGGAAGCCGAGACCGGCCGGATTTACCGTGGCCGCGTCGTGACGCTCAAAGAATTCGGCGCCTTCGTCGAATTCCTTCCCGGCAAGGACGGACTCGTCCACATCAGCGAGCTCGCCAACTTCCGCGTCCGCCAGACCGAGGACATCGTGAAGATGGGCGACGAGATGTGGGTGAAATGCCTCGGCGTGGACGAGAAGGGCCGCGTGCGCCTCTCCCGTCGTGCGGCGATGGAAGAAAAAGATCAGGAACTCGCGGCCAAGGAAAAGGCCGACCACGAAGCCAAGCACGGCCCCGACAGCGGCGGCGGTGGCGGTGGCGACCGTGATCGTGGCCCTCGTCCCGGCGGTGACCGTGATCGCGGCCCCCGCAGCGGCGGCGGCGACCGTGGCGGACGCGGCGGTGACCGTGGCCCTCGTCCCGGCGGAGATCGCGGCGGACGCGGCGGCTTCGGTGGTGGTGACCGTGGCCCGCGCCCTGACCGTGGCGGCGAACCCCGTGCCGACCGCCCTGCCCCGGCGGCGTTTGATCCCGATGCGGCCCCGCGCGACCCCGCGCCGCCCCGCGATCTGGATTGATCGTTGGTGAGTAGAAATTCAAAGCGCGCCGGAGAAATCCGGCGCGCTTTTTTGGTGTCTGCTTTGTTCCTTCGCGCAGCGACTATTGCTTGCGCGCTTTTCTGCGCATCAGCAAGGCCGCGGCACCAAGCGCAAGCAAAGCGTAGGTGCTGGGTTCAGGCACGGGCGAGCCGTAGAAGTCCAAGGAGTATGTCAATAGCCGCGTGTGGTCGTCTCCTTCTGGATCGTACCCGTCCACAAACGTGTGCACCCGAAAGCCGATCTGCGTAATGTTGTAACCCGCCAAGTCAGGCGCAAGGGAGGAACGTCCCAAAAACTGCTGCTCGGATGCGCCTGTCCATCCACCAACGCTCTCGTCTTCAAACCGGATGTATCCGTTTGCACCATCAGTGAGACCGGCAACAAAGCCTGCAAAACCGGGTTCACTCAAGGCGTCGGTGAAAAAGGTGCGGCCCGTATCGTTGGTGGAAAGCGGCATGAAGAAGATTCTCGTCGCGACATTCTGCCTTGGGTAAGTCGGGTTCCACACGTCTGACACATAATCCAAAGCAATCGGCCAGCTCTGGCCAGGCACGCTGGTGTGATCCACCCATCTGTCCGCACTCCAGATCAAGCCTTGCGCATGAGTGGTAAGATTGCAGAACAACACGAGAGAGATTGTAGCGATAAATTTCATATTGTTGTCGGCCTGCGGTGCGGCACCGCAGGCTTGGTTTTCAACGCGCCCATGAAAGCCCGCGGCCCCGGGGCTGGGAAGGTTTTTTCACGGGCCGCCGGTGGCTCGGGCGCATCCGCGCACGGCCACGGAGCGCGGCTGTGTCCGTAGGATCAGCCGCAGCGCGTGGGCGAGGACCGAGGCGTGCGGAGTATTTTCACGCCGCTGCGGCTGGTGCTCCGCACACAGCCGCGCTCCGGCCATCAGGGCGAGGCCGGGATGCACACCAGTGGCTCCCGATGGTCTCCGGTTTTTGGCGCGGTGGCCGTCGGGCGCGACCGATGCCGTCCGGCGAAATCGCCGGGGGGCATCGGGTGCGCCCGATGGCCTCCGGATTCTGAGCCGGTGCCCGTCGGGTGCGCCCGATGGCGTCCGGCAGTTTGGCCGGTGGGCATCGGCTGTGCCCGATAGCCTCCGGTGTTTCCGCCGGTCGGCATCGGGAGCACCCGATGGCCTCCGTCTGGCCCGCCGGTGGCCATCGGGTGAGGTTTTTGAGGTTTTCGCATTTTGCAGTGGTCAAAAGGAGCCAACTTTGGTGTTGACGACGTAGGACAAACACCCAACCATGCCGACGTTCCCAAAACCTTTGGTCGGCCAAATGATTAACCATTAACCCATCATTTCTATGTTCAACTTGGAAAACCTCTTCACTGACTTCTTCGACGACGAAAAGTTCAGCCTCACCGAACTGTCCATGACGGCCAGCGACTGGGTGGGGCG
>JANOAY010000677.1:0-2561 GCA_031411375.1 Pedosphaera sp.
GCTCACCGGTGCGCTGCGGCAGAGCGGGCAGGCGGGCGGCAGCTTCGATGTCGCGGGGCGTTTGCATCTCACGAACCAAGTGGGAACGATCACGGCCACGCTCACGGACTTGAACCAGCACGCGCTGAAATCCTTCCTCGCGGCGGCGCTGGGCGACAAGCAGTTGGAGTCCATCACCAACAACTCAAAAACGACGGCGAAGCTGGACGGCGCGGACAAAGTCGCGGTGCAGACGGAATTCCATGTCGCGAATCTCGTGGTCAACGATCCGAGCGGGCAGGTGCCGCGCACGCCGCTGGCCGTGGACCTCACAGCGGACGTGACGTAGGCCGGCCCGGTCGTGGACTTGCGCGCGGTGCAACTGGCGCTGACGAAAACCGAGCGCGCGCCGAATTCCTTGAATGTGGCGGGCCGCGTGGACATGACGAAATCGAACGCGATGAGCGGCCAGTTGAAAATCACGTCGCCCGGCCTGGACGTGACGCCGTATTACGATCTGTTCGCGGACAAAAAGCCGAAGACGGAAACCACGACGAAGCCCGCGACGCCCACGGAAACCAAACCCGAAGTGGAGCCCGCGCCGATGACGCTGCCGTTCGCGCCGTTCACGGTGGAGGTGGATGTCGCGAAACTTTTCCTGCGCGAAGTGGCGATTTCCAATCTCGTCGCCAAGACCGTGCTTGATGGCACGCGAGTGAGCGTAAATCCGTTCACGCTCACGCTGAACGGTGCGCCGGTGAGTTTCACCACGGTCGCAAACCTAGGCGTGGCGGGCTACGAGTACGACGTGAACGCGAAGCTCGCGGGCGTGCCGGTGGAGCCGCTGGTCAATTCGTTCGCGCCCGAGCAGCGCGGGCAGATGAAGGGCGACCTGTTTGCCTCGCTGCAAATCAAGGGCGCGGGCGTGACCGGCCCGAACTTGAAGAAGAATCTTGGCGGGCAAATTGGTTTCACGCTCACGAACGCGAACGTGCAGGTGACGCAGTATCGGCTGGCCAAGGAAGTCCTGACCGCCATCGCTCTCGCGCTCCGCTCGCCGCAAATCGCCCAGTCGCCGCTGAACTGGATTGACGCGCAGATGACCATCGCCAACGGCACGGTCACGATGCCGGGCGCGAATTTTGAAAGCTCCGTCCTGCGCGGTGGCGCGAGCGGCACGATCACGATGAGCGACGTGCTGACGAATTCGACGTTGAACAATCTGCCCGTGGACATCGCGCTGCGCCGCAACGTGGCGGACGCGGCGCGCTTCACGCCCGCCGGCACGCCGACGAATGCGCAGTTCGTTCCGCTGCCGCGCTTCGTGAGTGTCGCGGGCACGGTGGGCGAGCCGAAGGCGAAGATTGACACCATCGCCACCGCGCGACTGCTCGCGGGCACGGTGGGAAATTACCTCGGCGGCGATGCGGGGCGTGTGCTGCAAGGCCTCGGCAATCTCGGTGGCGGTTCTTCGACGAACACGGGCAGCACGAACGCGGTGGGGAATCTCATTCAGGGCCTCGGCAATCTTTTGCAAAAGCCGGCCAAGACCAACGCCGCCGACACCAATGCGCCCGCGAAGAAGTCCGGCGGCTTCAAGCTGAACGACTTGATTAAGTAGTTCTCGCGCTCGGGGCGGGGCCAATCATTTTACAAATCCAGCCACCAAGGAGTTTGACTCTCGCGGTCAACTGTACTAAACGTATCAGTACAGTAAGCGATGAGTTTGAACATCAACATCAACACCGGTTCGAGCGTTCCGATCTACAAACAGATCACGGAGCAGGTGCGGATGGCGGTGGCGACCGGCCGGGTGACGGTGGCGGATCAATTGCCGAGCGTGCGGGCGCTGGCGGAAACCTTGGTGCTGAATCCGAACACCGTCGCCCGCGCTTACGCTGATCTGGCCAGAGAAGGAGTCATCGAGACCCGGCCGGGCCGCGGCGTTTTCATCATCCCCAAACGCAAGGTGCTTTCGCGCGAGGAAGGGCGGCGGCGAATCGAGCCGCTCATCAACACGCTGATCAGCGAAGGGCTGGCGATGGATTTCACCCCCGATGAACTGCAGCAGGCGTTCCAGAAAAAGCTCAGCCAGTGGCAACAAGAGAAAGGCGGTAAGCAATGAATGACCAGCCGGTGATTCGCACGCGCAGTTTGACGAAATACTTCGGCACGAAATGCGCGGTGCATGACCTGAACCTCGAAGTGCCGCGCGGCTGCGTCTTCGCGTTTCTCGGGCGGAATGGTTCCGGGAAGAGCACGACCATTCGCATGTTGCTTGGATTGCTGCGGCCGGACCGCGGCGAGGCCAGCGTGCTGGGTGCGGACAGCACCAGCCTTACGCCTGAGTTGCGGGCGCGCATCGGCTATCTCACGGAAGAACACCAGCTCTACGGCTGGATGACAGTGCGCCAGGCGGGTGAATTTCAATCCGCGTTTTACCCGCGCTGGAGCGAGAAAATTTTTCGCGGGGTGGTCGGGCATTTCGGTCTGAAGCCCGAGGCGCGCGTGAAACATCTGTCACGCGGCATGAGAGCCGGGTTGTGTCTGGCGCTGACGCTGGCTCCCGATCCTGAACTGTT
>JANOAY010000678.1:0-4668 GCA_031411375.1 Pedosphaera sp.
AAGGCGATGGCTGTTTACAGCCGCGCGGTGGAGAATCTTGTGCCCGTGTCCTCCTGCCGCGCGGCGGAATCCACCAAGCTGCTCGAGAACATTTTCCGCGCCGTGAACATCGCGCTCGTGAACGAACTCAAGGTCGTCTATGCCGCGATGGGCATTGACGTGTGGGAAGTCATCGAGGCCGCGAAGACCAAGCCGTTTGGCTTCATGCCGTTTTATCCGGGGCCGGGCCTGGGCGGACATTGCATCCCGATTGATCCATTTTACCTCACTTGGAAAAGCCGCGAGTACGGGCAGAACACCAAGTTCATCGAACTGGCCGGCGAGGTGAACACGGCCATGCCGAAGTATGTGGTCTCGCGCGTCACGGATGCGCTGAACGACCGCAGCCGCGCGCTCAAGGGCAGCCGCGTGCTGCTGCTCGGCCTCGCCTACAAGGCCAACGTCGATGACATGCGGGAGTCGCCGACCTTCGTGCTCATGGATTTGCTGACGGCGGCGGGCGCGAAAGTGTCTTACCACGACCCTCACATCCCGGTCATCCGCCCGACGCGCGAGCACAAGCAGTGGACCGGTCACAAGTCCGTGAAGTGGGACCGCAAGACGATTGCGGGCTACGACCTCGTGCTGATTTCCACCGCGCACGCGGACGTGAATTACAAGCAGCTCGCGCAATGGGCGCCGCTCATCGTGGACACGCGCAACGCGATGGCGAAGGTGAAGACGAAGCCGGGGCAGGTGTGGAAGGCGTGAGTGGGAACAAAGAACAAGCGTTCGGAGACCGGTGCTCGGTTCACGGTTAAGTAGCAAATGAGAATCCTTACCATGATCAGTTTACTTTCGTTTCTATTTGGATGCGCTCCGCAACACCAGGACAAGGCTGGTACTCTTTACACTGTTGACGATGGTGAAGGCTCCTACGTTGTTGCAAAGATTCTTGTGGTAGATGACCGAGGTGTCCACGTCAGACTCTACAAGAACAAGTGGAAGGAACGCCCCAAGTCCGTTGACACAAGTCTCTTTTCAGTTGGCACCGTGCATGACAAGGACGGAGTGGGCATAGGCCATTTACCCCTTTCCAAACGAGCGTTCGCCGCGTGGAAGCCAAGTGTCATTGGACATCAGGAAGTCAAAAAAGAAGAACTCGAAGGCTACGAGATGTGGAAAGAAGGTGGCGGAGGTTATTTTGGAGACAAGTGACCTGTGGTTTTCAACATCCGCCAAATTGAAGCGATGACTGAGAGTTCCTCCACTCCACCCACCTTGACCGCGCAGAACCGGAATTCTAAGGTGCGGCCATGAATTACCGCGAGCGCATCGCCATTGACCCACGCATTCGCAGCGGCAAGCCGTGCATCCGTGGCACGCGCATCACGGTGGCCGACATCTTTGATTACCTCGGCGGCGGCATGACCATCGCCGAGGTGCTGGACGATTTCCCCGACCTGACCGCCGACGACATCCAGGCGTGCTTTGCCTTCGCCGCCGACCGTGACCGCCGTCTGAACGTCGTCCCGCATGAAGCTGCTGTTTGACGAGAATCTCTCGCCCAAGCTGCCCGGCCTGCTGGCGGCGATTTTTCCCGGTAGCGCGCACGTCCGCGAGTGCGGACTGCTCGGCCGGACGGATGAGGAAGTCTGGGATTACGCGCGGAGCAACGGTTTCACCATCGTGTCGAAGGATTCTGATTTTCAGCAACGCAGCCTCCTCCACGGACATCCGCCCAAAGTCGTGTGGCTGCGCCTCGGCAACTGCACCCGCCAAAAATTGATCCAGCTCATCACGCAACATGAGCAGGACATCCGCGCCCTCGACGCGGAGCCGCAGGAGTCGGTGCTGGTTCTTTCCTAGTCATGAAATCTGTGCCGGCGTGCCTGAGCCATGACTGAACCAACCATCCTCTGGTTCGTCGCCCACGCGCGGCCGCGCTGCGAGAAGAAGGTGGTGCGCTATTGCGAAGACCTCGGCGTGGCCACGACGCTGCCCATTTATCGCTCAGTGAAGAAGTATCGCGGCAAGTCGGTGACGTTCGAGAAGCCGCTCTTTCCCGGCTACGTGTTCCTGCGCGCGCCGCGCGAGCTGCGCGGGAAAATTCTCCAGAGCGATTACGTGGCGAACCTGCTGGACGTGCCGGACGAGCGCGAATTCGAGCAGCAGTTGCACGACATCCTCCACGCGCTGGAGACGGGGCTGGAAATCCGGCTGGTGCCGGAGATCGGCAAGGGCGCGCGGGTGAACATCAAGCACGGCGCGCTGGCCGGCCTGGAAGGCTGGGTCGAGGAACGCCACGGGTTCGACACGGTGCTGCTGCGGCTGAACTTCATCGGCCAGGCCGCGGCGGTGAGAATCAGCGCGGGAGATTTGGAAGTGATTTGAGCGTGGCGGCAGGCTTCCCTCGCCACGAAACGGGCCTTGGGCTCAGGATTCTGTCGCCTGCGGGTGCATCTCGACACGGTTCTTGAGCCAAGCCTGGGCGTGCCGGCAAGGATCCCGGCGCGCCCAGGCGGCAAAATTGCCGGGTGACAAGGCCGTGCGGCTCTTCTAGCTTCGCGACCGTTGATGCGCGCGTAGCTCAATTGGATAGAGTGGCGCCCTCCGAAGGCGAAGGTTGTGGGTTCAACTCCCGCCGCGCGCACCATCTCCACTTTCCCTTCTTCGTCGGCGACGAGGTCGCGAGTCTCAAATATCTCTTGGAGAAGTTAGAGACTCCTCACATCGTCACCTACGTGAGAAATTCCCCCCGCTCACTTCACCCGTCCGACATAGGCCGCCGTCACGCAGGGCGGGAACTGCGGCGCGCTCGGACCCGGTGCGGGCAAAGTCACGGAGCAAAGGCGCGTCGGCCAACGGTGTCATGTCACAGATTAAACACCCGCCCAAGCCGGAATCCGACAGGGGAAATTTTTTGCGGGGGTTAGTGGGGCAGCCGTCCCGGCTGCCACTTGTCCACTGGCCGTCCCGGCTGGTGGTTCTTCAGCCGAGACGGCTAAAGGACTATGGCAGGCGAGACGCCTGCCCCACTAACTTTGGCGCGAGCTACAGCGTGCGCACATGCAGGTTCCCGAATTCCATCGCCGCGCCGGTGTCGCGCAGGCCGAAGGCCCCGCTGGCACCGGTGTTCACCGGCACGCGCCGGACTTCCTTGTCGCCGTGCCACACGATGATCTCGCTCGCGGCCACGGTCAGGCGCACGCGCGTCCATTTCCCCGTCGGCACGTCGGCGAGGTTGATTTCCGTCCCGCGCCCGTCGCGTCCACGGACGAGGATCGCGGGCGCGGTGTCGCCCGTCGCGTCCTTGCCCGGCTTCACGTCGAGGGTGAATTCGGCGTCGGCAAATTCGGCGTCGGTCCAGAGGGTTTGCTTGGTGGCGGTCGCGCCGGACTTGAGGGCCAGTTGCCAGTCGTTCGCGGCCCAGCGCGTCTGGGCGGCGTCCGCATTGCGCCAGCCGCGCAAGTCCACGCCGTTGTAAAGCGCGCGCCAGCCGGGATCGAGGGGCGCAATCATCTTCGCGTCGGGGTTGCTGGACGGCAGCTCCTTGATGCGCAGGTTCCTGAACTCGACGGGCGCGCCTTCGCTTTCGAGCGCGAGGTAGCCTTTGCGATAGTTGCAATCATCGCCGCCGCTCACCTCTTTGCCGTTCACGCTGAGCCGCAGCACGCCATTCGAGGCCACGACGCGGTAGTGGTTCCATTGCGGGGAGGGTTTGCTGCGTTCCTCGGAGGGGAAGCTGCGGTCGCCCCGGTTGGGCGCGAGGGGTTTCATGGTCGCGCCGTGAATCGGGAACACGTCCCCGTGCGTGGTGAACCAGTCGGATTTTTTGCCGGAGGATTTCTCGTATTGCGTGGCATAGCCGTGATCCAGCACCTGCACTTCAATGCCTCGGAGGAAGGGCACGCCGGGCGCGCTGATGGGCGTCCCCCACATGAACAGGCCCGAGTTGCCGCCGCTGCTCAGGTGCCGCCACTCGGCCTCGATGATGAAATTTTCGTAGTGCCGCAAGGTGCGGAGGGCGCCGACAGGTTTGCCGGTGCAGTGGATGTGGCCGTCTCGGACGGTCCATGTTTCAGGCGCGCAGTTCACGTTCGTCCATCCGGTGAGGTCGCGGCCGTTGAACAGGGAGACGAAGCCGTCCTCGGCGGCGTGGAGTGAGAACGACGACAACGCGAGCGCGAGTGCGAAGAGGTGTTTCATACGCGCACGAGCATGTCGCAAGGGATGATTGAAGCAAGGGCGCAGTCGTGGGGTGTCGTGAGGACGGCCAAGGCGAACCGGAGATTTCTTCGCCGCTGGGGAACGCTGGGTCATCCGAACAAATCCATCTGCGGCGTGGGCGTCAGTTGCTTGAGTTTGTCGCGCTCGCGCTGGGGAGCGGCGCGGCGGACGTTGCCTTCGGGCGTGAGTTCGGAGTCTTCGAGGTTGCGAAGGATTTCCTTCGCGCGCTCCAGCACAGGCTTCGGTACGCCGGCGAGGCGCGCGACCTGGATGCCGTAGCTCTTGTCCGTGCCGCCTTCGACGATCTTGCGCAGGAACACGATCTGGTCGTTCCACTCGCGCACGGCCACGTTGAAGTTTTTCAGGCGCGGCAGGCGCGCGGCGAGTTCGGTGAGTTCGTGGTAGTGCGTGGCGAACAGCGTCTTGGCCCCGACCTGATTGTGCAGATGCTCCACGATG
>JANOAY010000679.1:0-3030 GCA_031411375.1 Pedosphaera sp.
GTTGTCATTCGGCTCGAAGAAGCTGAAGCCGGGGCCACCCGCGCGAAGATCGAGCTTTCCGCTCACCGCGAGAATGGCGTCACGAATCGGTTCCGCTTCCAACCGGCGTGGCGGATAGCGCCACAGCAAACGCGACGAAGCATCTACCGCCATTCCTTTTTCCCGCGCTTCGCTCGACTGACGATACGTTTCCGAATTCACGATGAGCCGGTGCAAATGCTTCACGCTCCAGCCGTGCGTCATAAATTCCGACGCCAGCCAGTCGAGCAATTCAGGATGCGTCGGCGTCGCGCCGTTCACGCCGAAGTCGCTCGACGTGCTGACCAGCCCCTCGCCGAAATGATACTGCCAGACGCGGTTCACCATCACGCGCGCGGTCAGCGGATTGTCCGGGTGCGTCATCCAGCGCGCGAGCGCCAGCCGCCGCTTCTGATTTTCGGTGAGATTCGTCGAAGCAGGATTCAATGCTTCCGCATCAAGTGTGAACTTGACCGGTACCGCACTCGGTGCGCCCGGCAACACCGGCTCGCGCTTCATCAACGGATCACCGCGATGAAAGCGAAACGTCGGCTCAGGCTGGGCGACGAACGACCCGCCGTAAATCATCGGCGACTTCGCCAGTTCGGCGATGCGCGCCTCAAGCTCTGCGCGCTCGCGCGAAAGATTTTTTGCCCGGGCCGTCTCCGTCGCGGAGAGCTTGGTGAAATCCAAACCGGTTGGCTGCTTCTTCCCCGGTGTGTAGCTCTGCCGATCTGTGGACGACGCCACGACTCGCCAGTCGTTCGACCCGGTGGCGACTTCGATGCGGTAATCCACCGCCAGCCGGTCCTTGAACCGCTGCTCGCGGTCGCGACCCCAGACGATCCTGTCAATGGTCACGGCTTCCGGAAACTCCACTTCTACCCATCCCCTGCCCCGCTCGTTGGAAATCCAACTGTGGCTGTTGCCATGCTGGCCGTCGTGCAAATGCTCCAGCCGGTGAATGTCTGAATTCGGATAGACGCTGGAGGCGCTGGCCTTCGCCCCGGCGCTCGCCAGCGCGACGTTTCGCGGCGCGGTTCCGGCGGTGTAAATCTCCACTTCATCAAGGCACGGCTCCGCGTCCGTGGTTTTGTTGGCCGTGAAGCGGACGCGCTTCGCCGCGACCGGGGCGAAGCGTTCGAGGTTCCGGCGCGGATGCACCGGCGCTCGTAGCGCGTTGGTGTCAATCACGCCGACTTGCGCAAACGGCTCGAACTCTTCCAACTCGCGCTCAAGTTCCGCCAGGCGACGGCGGGTCTTGACCAACTCCTGTTCGCGTCCGCTTTCGTTGGCGGCGCGCAGCTTCCGTTCGCCATGCTGCACGCCCTCAAAGACCGCCTTCATCGCGAAGTAATCCGTCTGCGGAATGGGATCAAACTTGTGGTTGTGACAGCGCGCGCAGCCCACCGTCAGCCCGAGGAATGCGCTGCCCGTCGTGCTCACCATGTCGTGCAATTCATCGGCTCGCTGGTTCGCCGTCAGCACCGGGTCGGGACTTTTCACTTCGTCCCACGGCCCGGCGACGAGGAAGCCCGTGGCCTCGTCCACACCGAGCGCGTCGCCCGCAAGTTGCTCCGTGAGGAACTGGTCGTAAGGCTTGTCCTCGTTGAACGCGCGAATGACGTAGTCGCGATACGGCCAAGCGTTCGCGCGCGGCTGGTTCATCTCGAATCCGTGCGACTCCGCGAAGCGCACCACATCGAGCCAGTGCCGGCCCCAGCGTTCGCCGTGACGCGGCGAGGCGAGCAAACGCTCGACGAGATTGGAGTAGGCGCTGGCGTTCTTGTCGGAAGCGAAGCGTTCCACTTCCTCCGGCGTTGGCGGCAGGCCGATCAAATCAAACGACAGCCGGCGAATGAGCGTGCGCCGATCCGCAGGCGGCGAGAGCGAAAGTTTTTTCTCGCCGAGTTTCGCGACGACGAACGCGTCAATCGGGCTGTTGGCTTTCTTGGCCGACGGCACGACGGGGCGCGAGACAGCCGTGAGCGACCAGTGGGTTTTCTTCTGCGCGGCGTCCGGCCAGACCGCGCCTTGATCAATCCACGCCCGCAGCACGCCGATTTGTTCCTTCGTCAATCGCTCGCCCTTCTGCGGCATCAGCATGTCCGGCACGAGACCGGCGACGAAATGGATGAGCGGACTTTCCGCGCTGCGGCCGGGGCGGATGTTCGGTGCGTGATTCTCCCCGCCCTTGAGCGCCGACGTTCTGTCATCCAGCCGCAAGCCGCCACGCTGCTTGTCCATGCCGTGGCACGAGAGACAATGGCGCGCGAAAATTGGTTGCACATCGCGTGCGAAATCAACCGTCAGCGAGGCGGGTGGCGGGAGTTGAGCGACAGCGACCGCCGCCGCGCGCAGCAGCCCGGCTCCCACGACGAGAGCCAGCAGTGAAAACCATGTCCGAATTTGGCGCATTTTCTCCGGCTGAACGATGCGCTTTTCTTAACGCACGTTCCGGGTGAAGCCAATGGACAATCCTCGGCTGGCCGCTTGTTTTTGGTCGCGCTAAGGAGTCGCGCCTGCCGGCCGGAAATCTTTCAGGTCCAGCCGTGACTCACGCACGGCACGGTAGCGGCCTTGATTCTCCGTGTAGAGGAGGCTGGTCATTTTGTAATCCACGGCCTGCGTGTCGATGATGCCGCGCAGTTTGGTAAGCATGGTCACGTTGCGTAGGTGGACAGTGACGTTCTGTGTCGCCGTGCTGAGGCGCGGGATTTCCAACCGCTCGTTGCTCAGGCCTTCGCCGACGTAAGTGCCGTTGAGATAAATTTTATGCACCGCGCCGTTCAGCACGACCGGCTCCGGCCGTTCGTTCTGGATGCGAATGGTGAAGTTCACCGCCGTCTCCAGCAGTGTGGACTCGCCGGGCACAAGGTTCACCAGGCTCACCTGCACGCCTTCGCGCTTCGCGAATGTGGCGCAGGAGCAGAGCAGCAAGGCGAGAATGACGAATGATGAATGACGAATGGAGCGGGTGAACACCTTCAGGAGTGGGGCGGCCGTCCCGGC